>JBAYZI010000027.1:0-22717 GCA_041672585.1 Cloacimonadales bacterium (SeqCode)
ATTACCCCACTTTATTATAAAGAGATTCATCCTTTCTAATGCTTCTTCTTTGTTATAGTTAGCAGAACCTACTTTAAAGACTTCGTTTAAGTCATCAGATACTTCATTTTTATGTCTGGGAGCTACTACTTCTGGTCTGAATAGTTTGATCTCAAAAAAATCATTCTTCTCTATAAGCTCAGGATTTTTTAGTCCCATTTCCTAAGGCTAAACATCTTCACTAAGTTTACTAAAATAATAGAAACTTATTCATCAGCATTTAATGCTGCTCCCAAGGCACCAACAATTTGGGGGTCATCAGCTATAAATACCTTAGTTTTTAATTCATCGTTTAGAAACCTTACCAGCTGTTCATTAAAAGCAACACCACCAGCAAACATTATTTCGTTCTTTATTCCAACTTTTTTCATCATACTAATAGATCTTTTTACCACACTTCTCATTAATCCAGAAGCTACTGCTTCACGTTTAGCACCTTTTGCAAGTGTAGAGATAACTTCAGATTCAGCAAAAACTGTACACATTGAATTAATAATCAAAGGGGTAATATTATCAATTTTTAGTTTAGAAAATTCTTCTAAGGTATAACCTAGAGCCATTGACATTATTTCAAGAAAGCGTCCTGTTCCAGCCGAACATTTATCATTCATTTCAAATTTAGTCATTTTACCATTTTCATTTAAAGTAATAACTTTAGTATCTTGTCCCCCAATATCTAAAATTGTGCGTATGTTGGGATTAAGAAAATAAGCTCCATCTGCAAAGGCTTTAATCTCACTAATTTTCTTGCATTGATAGTGCTGATTAAATAAATTTCTTCCATATCCTGTAACGACTAGGGGTAAACCTTTATAATCTGCCATGATATTTTCAGCTATTTTTAAAGGGTCAAATGAGTTAATCTCTTTCCTAGTTTCGATTATTTTATTATCTTCTAATAAAACCATTTTTACTGTTCTTGAACCTATGTCTAATCCAATTCTTTTCATTTCACATCCATGTATATAGTTTTAAGCCAATATCTTTAGTAATAATCTATTTACTACTTACTAAAAAAAGAATTAGGACCTCATAAAGAAGACTGAAGTCCTAAGAAATAGTATTAAGACAATCTTTCTATAAACGCTTCAATACGTGTGCTTAATTGTCCAGAGTCTTCCATGCTATAATCAGTATCAATATTCAGTACTGGAATATTTAAGTTTTCTAGTTCTTTCTCAATTGAGATACTTTCGTGTTGATAAGGCTGACAGAACTGTAAGTTGTAAAGTAAAACACCATCAGCTTTGTATATTTTAGCCATCTCTTTGATTCTTTCTAAGCGATCCTCATTAGGAGTAAATACTGCACATTCTATCTTCATATAACGTTCAGCTATTTGATCAATTTGTGCTTCAAGTGTATCTGCATCTTCTGCTGTTAAATGGAATGAACCACGCTCACCAGTACATAACTCTTCTCCAATAATATGCCCACCATTTTGTTCAACTATTGCAGGAAGCTTCCAGTTTGGAATAGCCATTGGACAACCACTAACCAGAATTCTTTTTCCACTTTGCTTAGTTTCAAGTTTTTTTTCTAATTCGTCACATAACTCATTTACTTTGCCTGTAAAACGATCAATATCATCGTTGAAGTAAATCTGATTAATAAGCAGGGCATCTAGACCTGAGATTGGGCAATTAGGATTTCTACGGAGAATATTTAATCTGGCAACAGCCTGGCGTTTTTTGTTAACTTTTTTTATTGCTGCTTGTAATTTTTCGAAAGTAAGTTTCTTTCCAGTAAGTTCCTCAAGTTTTGCGATAAAGCGTCTGATTTCAGTTTTAAAGAACTTCATAGAATCACTATTTTTAGTTTGTGGTAAGTCCATTAAATGGAAGTCATTTACAAGATCTTTAATGCTTTCATAAGCTTTCTTTTTACCATCACAAGTATTTTCACCAACTACTAAATCTGATACTTCAATGTAAGGGCAAACTTTTGCTAAGTTAAATCCGATAGCTGATTTTATCAAGGCACAAGTATTTCTTGGCACATATTTTTCAGCTTCTTCAAAAGCAAGTTCAGCACCTGAGCATAAACCAATTGAGATAGCATCTAGGGCTAAAATGATTTCTTCTGGTACATAAACGCAAAATGAACCTATTATTTTTTTACCTTCTTTTCTTGCTTCAACCAGCTCTTGAATACGTAATCCATGAATTTCTGAAACAACAAAGTCAAAGTATTTCATCCCTTCAGGACGATTAGATTGAGATAAGAAATTTGTTTGGTAACCTTCACTAAGGATACCAATTAATTGATCGTGCGCTTCTAAATTAATATTAAGCTTTTTCCACATTTCAGTGTATTTGTAAGACATGTTTCCTCCATGTTCTTGCGAACAAGAAAATCACAAGAACTATTTTTTTAGTTTTATGAACGACCTTACAGGTCTAGCATCTATAAATCAACTTCTGTGATACATTTTATCTCCAAGAAATTATGTTTTTTATTAATTTTGAGAGTAGTCTTTTTTTGTCAATTAAAAATTTAGCAAAAGCTATTATAGGGACTTTATTGCCTAAAAAACGAAGCTATTTTACAAGATAAGAAAGGTTATTCTAATATCAATGAATTGCCCCTAGAAGAGCATTTATACGCCTATTTATCCCAAAGTTATTAATTCATTGACATACCTGTCAACATATCATTTCCTTGTTTTACATAGTGAAACGGAAGCAGGCTCTGCTGGGGAGCAACCTGCCAGGGATAACTGTGACCAGAATGAGTTGGTACATAACGGGACATGATTTTAAAAACCATGTCCCAACTCATCATTTTGGGTCATGCCTTTATAAAACCCACCTTTAGATTAAAATGCTGTGGAAGTAGCGTCAATAAACATCAAAATTATTATAAAAAAAAGATTTATCTTTTTTCTTGACTCTTAACAGAATAACTTTGGGTTTAAGTCATTTGTAGGGTATTTGGTATGAAACTTTTACCTTAAAGTAAAAATACATTTGACAGTAAATAGTAGCTAAGTTAAATTAGTATATTGATCATTGGGAGGTGTAAATGATAAAAAAGCAAATCTTGGAAAAGCTATTCCTTGAACTACCGGAAAAAGCTTCTGATCTAAAAGAGGCTATCTTATTGTTAGTCGATATCATAGACGAAACAAGTCAGAGTCTGGTAAAGGTAAGTAGTAAGAAATTACAGGATAAGGAGTATCAGAAATCGATTCAGGTTATTGAATTAATTAAAGAGCTAGATAATGCTAGAGAAGGTATCGTTGAGCAAGTTGTTGATATAGATATTGAGGAAACTGAGATTAAAGATAGCAGCGAACCTAAAGTTGGAGCTACAAGCAATAGTGAATCTGAGATTAGAGATAAGGTAGATTATTCACTTTATTCTGTAGATAATGAAGTTGCTCATGATTTATATGAAAGTTATACCTTTAAACGACCTTACGCTTTTGTTTGGCAGGGGGAAAAACTCTATGCAACAAATTTTAAAGCTATTTTGCTTCATGTAGCTAATACGCTTTTAAATATCCATGGTGATGAATTTCGCCAACTTACTAATAATGAGATATTCATCGGTAGAAAAAATAGGATGCTTTCACCTAACCCTGCTGAACTGTTGGATCCTAAGTTGCTTGATGATAACAAAACCTATATTTTTTCCTGTTTAAGTAGTGATGCAATAATAAGGTTTATTCGCAAATTATTGGAGTATTTTAATTATGATGTTGAGGAGTTTAAGATTTATTTAAGAGCTGATTATAATGACCTACACAAGGAGTAAGCTTCTTGTGTGTATAATAGTTATCTAAAACATTTTAGATAGACCTAGCGAAAATACAGCAACAAAAAAGGTGATATTGGATGAAACTACAAGATTATGATAAACTGGTTGATGAAGCAGTGGAAAAGTCTTATCATTTAGATAAATTTATTAATAACGGTTCATTTGAAAGTTATCTAATACAGGGATTTAGGTCAATAAATCTCTCTTCAGGTGATATTGAGTATCTTTTCAGTAAGTTAATATTCTATTCTGCTGATTATGTTTCTTTTGGAGCAATATTGGATGAAGTAACTGTCTATATATCATTTAAAAAGAGAGATATGAAACATTTTGTATCTAAACGATATGAGATGGTAGAGAATATTGATATAAAATTTGATCAATTTGCTGCTAAAATAGCTTACTTATATTATGAGCATAAAAGAAATGAGAGGGATTATTACTCTAACTATGGAGATGAAGATAATGAAGATGGTTATGATGATGATATTTAGATAAACTATCCTGCTCTCAATACCTATTAAGGTCCCTGATTGTTTCCAATATATATTCCTTCAGCATTAAGTAAAGTTTCTTGGTTGTCTTTTATTTTGGGTAAATTAATAAATTGTCTCACCATGGTAAAAGTGCAACGCTATATCGCAGTTTTACAGCAGTATTTTTATATCTTTCATAAAAAGCTTACATGTTTCAGAGAATTCGAGGAGAAACACCCATATCAAGGGATTCAGATTTTAAATCCGGATAGTGTAGCAGACTTTGAGATCTCCTTACCGCGTCGTCTTGTCACTCGATGAATCATCGGAGTTTCATCGAGTAACAAGAGAATGTCCCTTAGGTGTGGACTTATATCCAGTAGATTCCTAGATAGTTGTCCAGTTTTTTATTAATTATATCTATGTTTTATTAAACCTTTCAGGGTTACACTATTGTTTTTGGTCTCTTACCTGGGGTGGTATCCTACGGACTGGGAGCACCTGTCAAGTCCTAATATAGTGGACAGGTTTATAGTAATTGTTTTTATATATTCCTATTTCGCCCTTACAGGGTTCGGTTGAGTAGGAACCTTTTCCCGGGGTCAATTCTACTTCGCTAAAGCTCTGTAGAATGAGACCCCGGGCTATCTTATGTTATCCCTTCAGGATATTTTCCCTACGGGACCTTAAGAGAGCAGGCTTTCAGCCTACTTCATAAGAAACACCCCGTCTGCTGTGCATCCACCCCTCTTGAAAACATTGCTTTTGGCAATGAAGAGGGGAGTTAAGATTGTCATTGCTATCGCAATGTTGCCTGCAGGGATGCAGGCGCTCCCAGTTAGTCATTGCTTTCGCAATGAGGCGGGCAAGATGCCCACCGTCCGACAGAAGAGGTCTTTATTTATCTTAAATTAGTGTAATTCGTGTAATTAGTGGATAGATTCTTCTTTCTTTTCGGTCTTTTCGGTGGCTAAGCTCTTCTCTTCTTTTCTTAAACTCTGTGAAACTCCTCTTAAACCTCTGTGAAACTCCTCTTAAACCTCTGTGGAACTTATATGTTGATCTTGAATGTATATTCTGTAATATTTATTGCCATAAAACAGCTTATTGAACATGGTCATTGTGAGATAGGCTACGAGCCTGGCACAGAGTTAATGTCTGAGCTGTTTTATTTCTAAGAATAACATGGTACTAGATACCGCATTATAAGTATGATAAGAGCTACGGCAATTAACTGTGCAATATACTTTTCAAAGGAGTCAAAATGAGAAAAATTTTTATTGGAATTGACGTCTCGAAAGGACATGCAGATTTTTCACTTGTTAATGAGAAAAAAGTTCGGATTAGAGACAATTTTAAGCTGTTTGATAACGCTATGGGTCATGTTAATTTAATTAATATGTTAAAAAATTTAAAATTAAACTCACCAAAATTAACAATTTACTGTGCAATGGAATCAACTGGTAGATATGAAAAACATTGGGCTCAGTTATTAACAAAGTTTAGTGAAGTTGTTGATAGAGTTTATATTGTGAATGGCTACAAAATTAAACATTATCACGAAGCTTTAAAAGAAAAGAACAAGACAGATTCAATTAGTAGTTTTATTATAGCACATTATTTAGCATCATACTATAATACTTTAACTTATAATAGCACTATTAATTTTTCATACACTAAACAGGTTGTAAAGTCAATTGATTATATTGATAAAGATATTGGTAAAACAACAAACCGGTTAAAAATGGGAATATATATTCATTTTCCTGAGTTTGCCTCTATTTTAGAAGAATACTTAAGTGCTTGGCATTTAAAGTTATTGATAAAATATCCCACATCTTTTCATGCTAAGTACGGTAAAACAACAACTATGAAAAAGATACCATTTTCTGATCACAAAAAAATAGACATTAAAAAAAAAGACCGTCTGAAGGTTCATGGAACAATTTTTCAAAATCATTATCAAAGCCCTTTGGATTATGAGCTTTAAATTCTATATTTAATATTCGGTCTAACGTCTTCCCAGATTTAGATTGTATTGATTGCAATAAACACATATCAAGAGACCCTGAGGTACTTTTGTTTAATGTTGATGTAAAATTATATTTTCCTACTGTGGGAGTTTCTACTGAATAATATAAATTGGGATTATTCAATTTCTCTATTTCTTGAATAAATAAAACCCTGGCTTCTTGCTCACTAATTCTTATCTTTTTATTACTATGGTTGAAGCAAGGAAAAATTAACTTCCCTCCGTTATTTGTTATGTTTTCCCCCTCTTTCTCCATAAGTCCAATTTTCTTTATCACTTCTATAGAACACGTTTCGATTAGTTTTCCTAATGGCATTACAGCCTCCTTTTTAAATGTGCACGCGTGCACATTTAAATTATTATACATCATTCACACTAATACATAAATGATATTTTAACAGATCTAATATCTTTCTAAAGTTCTATCTATAAACAACATACTCTTTAAAGGTGAGAAGATTTATGACATCCTTTTAATAAAGATGCTTTTGCAGTGCCTTTGTTATATTAGCCTTAAATTTCATATTACTTTATTTTAACCACAGCATTAGGATAGTTACTGCTAGATTTCTGGTAAAACTCTTTCTTGGAAAGGAGTTTTATCTTTTCTTTGCATATTCTATTCTCTGCACTTTTCTCAAAATAAGTTTTATACTTTTCATCAGGGATTTTTAGCTCGCCTGCCTTGATTTTCTCAGCGACTTCCTCTTTCGCCAGCCTTCTTAAGTTTTCCAGGTTACCAGGCTCAAGAGCTTTTTTGTACTCTTCTATTGTTTTATTGACATACAGCTCATAATCATTATCTAAACGTTCTGTATCTTCTTTTTGGAGCTTTGCAAGCTTATTACTTTGCTTCTTAACCTCTTCTTCAGGCATTTTTCTATTCTTAAAAATTGTGATAGCATACCCGCTTAGATTTCGTTTATTTGCTTTATCTTTATTTATATAATTAATATCACTTAAGATATCTTTCTCATTTTTTTGAGCTAGGATTTCCTCTGCAATACTTTCAGAGATACCATAATCCATTATTTGTTTCTTAATAGAATTTTCTTCTTTCAGGGCAGGTACTTCTGCAACAGCAATAGATAAGTTATTTAATTTTTGGGCAGGAATAGAGCCAGAACTAGCAACCGCAACTTCAAGCATTTTATTCTGTGGTTTAATAAAGAACTGCAGGCCTGTAACCTTTCTACCATTTCTTTTATAATCAACTCTTACATTAATTTCAGTAGTATCGTTAATTTCTTCAATTGATGGCTTAATTACCTTATTATTAAGATGCTTAAATTCTTCATAACGATCCATATTAGACTTACTGACAGGTTTCTTTTTATTCCTAGTAAAACCAAGTAGGTAGCGTAACTGATCTATTTCTATAACTGGAGTTTGCCCAAAACCTCGATCACTAATAAAATAATCTAAAAATAATTCATACAAGGCTAGGGAATGTTTACTTTTGAGTTTATTTTGAATGCTTAAATTTATCCGTGCATAAATGTGAGGGTTATAAAGCATCTGCTGAAGCTCTCTGGCATAAGTGTACGTTAAGACTCCATCTTCTATTTTAGCACTTGCTAATAGCCCAAATGCTTCCCAGTTTGTCTGTTTATCTTTTCCCAGAACATTCCATTCAACGACACACCCAATTAATTCAACTAGAGACTGCTTTAAATAATCATCGTTGTTGGAATCAAAATCTATAACATTTTTTAACTCTTTTAAATGAAGCGTAAAATATTCTTGTTCTGGTAATTTATAATAAGCATTTGCTAATAATATATTCCATAGTCTTCTTTGAAAGATATTAACAGTATTTGTTATTTGTATTGATGCTGAATGTTTTATTACTTTTCTATCACTCAAACTACCACCTCTTTCCTTCACTTATTTTATCTAAGAACCATAATATTTTAAAGGTCATTAGTATGTCAATATTTTTTCGACCTTTCATCCCATATCCTTCGACCTTTCATCCCATATCCTTCGACCTTTCATCCCATATCCTTCGACCTTTCATCCCATATCCTTCGACCTTACCACCTGTAAAGCTATAGAATACAGTTCTTTATAAGCAGGAGCAATATATACAACTATTACAACTAATACAACAACAATAGAAAATGGCTAAAAAATAAGTGATAAAGATTTTTGTTGTTGTGTTTTTTTGGTTAGTTTCTTAAATATATTTATATCTACAAACGAAAGTAAGATGATTTATGACCTATAACCACCTAATTTAAAAGAAGAAATATATATTGACACTATTACTTAATTACAAGATAGTAGGTTTTATTTTGTAAGATTATTATATATAAAAAACTATAAGGTTGTTGAAAGTATAGTTAAGATAATATAAAAATAACTTTATTTAAAGGAGTCATTATTAATAAAATATTATTATCTTTTATTGGGAATAACGATTGTTTAATTGATGAGGGAAAGAAAGGTGCCATTATCAGCATTTTAGAAACAGAAAACTTTGATGTACTCTATATTTTATATAATAATGAACATTATCTGCCTGAAGCTTCTAAAATCCTTTCATATTGCAGGAAGAACCTACCCAATCTGCAAGTAAGATATAAACCTGCTGAAAGTGCTAATCCCACCGACTATAACATAGTATATCCAGCCATTTACAAAGCTGTAAGTGAAATTATAAAAGAAGAAGGAGAAGCTGATTATACAATTTCAGTTACTTCAGGAACTCCAGTTATGCATACTTGTTGGTTTTTACTTAAGCAAAGTGGCTTTATAAATGCCAGGTTAATACAGATTTCTCGAGAAGTTGGTATTTCAGAAATTACTTTTGCATTAGATGATTTCCCTAAATTAAAAAAAGAAAAAGATATTAAAGTAGAGCTAACAAAAAAAGACAGAGAAAATAAATATCTCAAACAGAGATTAGGTTTAGAATTTGATGAAATCATAGGTAATCACGAATCAATTATAAGACTAAAACAAGAAATAAGTACACTTGCTATTTATGATACTTCTCTTTTTATTACAGGCGAAAGCGGTACTGGTAAAGAGTTAGTAGCTAGAGCTATTCATTATAATAGTCATAGAAAAAAAGAACCCTTTGTTTCAGTGAATTGTGGTGCTATAAGTAAAGATCTTTTTGAAAGTCAATTCTTTGGCCACAAAAAAGGAGCTTTTACAGGAAGTATGTACGATCACGAAGGCTTTTTCAAACAAGCTGATGGAGGGACTATATTTTTAGACGAAATTAGTGATTTACCTTTAGATATGCAAGTAAAATTACTTAGAGTCTTAGAGACTGGTGAGGTTCAACCATTAGGTGATAAACAATTTAAGGTAAATGTTAGAATTGTAAGTGCAAGTCATAAAAACTTAAAGTCAATAGTTATGAAGGGAGAATTTAGAGAAGATTTATATTATCGTTTAGTTACAGGGACTATTGAAATACTACCTTTAAGGTATAGAGGTAATGATGTTCTATTGCTTGCTAATAAATTTCTTGATTTACTAAATAAGAAATATAAAACTAATAAGTCCTTTACAAGGCAAGCTGAGGAGATGCTTTTGAATTACTATTGGTACGGTAATGTCAGAGAATTAAAGAATGTTGTTGAATATTCTTTTACTAGGACAAACTCTGATAAAATTAATAAAGAAAATATAATATTTGCTAATGACTTATCTAAAGGTGATCTTGAATTTAATATTCCAGACGAGGGAATTGACTTAGAAAAAGATATTATTCCTAGATATTATCAAGCAGCTCTAAAGAAAACTAATGGTAATCAAAGTAAGGCAGCTGAATTATTAGGGTTAGAAGCTCATACATTCCGACAAAGACTTAGGAAATTAAGAAAATAGTAATAATTTTTACCATAAAAAGTAATAATTATTACTATAAGAGTTTTAATAATCTTCCTTTAATTTATTATAACATGTTGGTATTAAAGGTCTTAAATAATGTGGTGAAAAGTTTGGAACATTGAATGCAACTATAGTGAGTATAACTTAAAAAAAAGGAGGCCAAAATGGCTAAATTTCGTTCTTCTCGTTCTGGTTACAAACAATACAATAGTGGTTCTGGTTGGAAATATACTCATCGCACTGTTGCTTCAAAAAAGCTAGGTGGGGCTATTTTCCCAGGATACCAAGTTCATCACATTAATGGTAATAAAACTGATAACCGTCCTTCAAATTTAACTGTGTTGAGTGCTAAAGCACACAGCAAAATTCATAATAAATAATTTAAATTCCCCTCCTTCGGGAGGGGAAAGGAGATCTTATGATTAAAAATACCAATATTCCTAAAGAAATACAAAATAAAAACATAAACGATAATAATAAAAAAGCTATAAAAGACTTGACATACTTGATAGATAATTGTACAAATGATATAGATATTGTAAAATATTTAAATAGTAGAGCAAGTTCTTTTCGCTCTAAAAGCGAATATAAAAGGGCAATTGAAGACTATAATAAAAGTATTTCATTAAATCCAGTTAATGATGCAACTTATTATTTACGAGGTGAGTGCTATGATAAGCTTGGTAATAATGAGCTAGCAATAAGAGATTATTCAAAAGCTATTGAACTAAATAAGAAACAACCACTATATTATTTTTCCAGAGGTAGCTCATTGTCAAAGAACAGACAATATGAAGATGCGATTAATGACCTTTTAATAAGTGAAACAGAGTTAAAAATCAGTAATTTTTCGATATCACTCTGTTATATTGAGTTAAAAATTTACGATAAAGCCCAGGAATTTATAGATAAGGCTATCAAATACAACACTAATGATGCAATATTATATATCTATCAAGCTCTAATATCTACAAAGTTAAATGATAAGGACAAATTTAATTATTCAATAGAAAGATTTTTGGCTTCTTGGACTCAGTCTTCCTCTGAGCTGAAAAAAAAACTAGTTGATGCAGTAAAATTTGATCATAAATACACAGAATATAATCTTGATAGCGTATTTGAGGAATCTCCAGAGCAAGTTCTTTTTGTGCTGGTATCAGAATTAAATTACCATTACACCTTGTTACTTGTAGAAATATTATTCAAACTAGATAAAAATAATATAATTAATGATAAATATTTTAAACTTGTAAGTTTTTTAGATAGTTTTGATGAAAATATTAAGGCTTATCCTGAAGAGTTCTCAGACTTATACTTTGATATATTCAAAGAAAGAATTTCTTTTGAAAAAAATAGTTATAATTTAGATATTAAATATCGTTTTAAATACAATTTAATCAATCACATTATTGATAGTGTTTTTGAACCAAAAAATATTAATAATCTTCTAAAAAGTGAATTAATGAGGTATGTTGAAATGTTAAACTTATTTAGACAATTATTAATAAATATAAATGGTCAAATGATAGAAGAAATAAAAAAAAAGGAACAGCAAAAAGCCAAAGAAATAGCAGATGCTAGGGTAAAAGAGAGAAATGAAGTCATAGCAAAACTCTCACACTCTGTAAAAAACCTGCTAAGATCTGCAGTTATTGACCCTCTATCCCACATGGAAAAAACACATCTTTATAATGGGAAAAATCTATCAGACGCTCTAAAAGGTGCTAATTTAATCAGAGAAATTGTTAATGGTATCAATCTATCTTTTCGTGGTACAACTGATGATTTCTACTATGATGCTGAAAATAATTCCTATGAACCTTATTCTCTTTACTCAATGCTTATAGATAGTTTTAAACATTCAGTAAGCAATATGTTAGATGGCAAATACTTTAATGTTTTTATGAAACAATATTTCCCTACTCGTGAGAAATACCAAGAAGCAGTGCAAGAGTGGGAATCGGAAAATCAACATGATGAAGAGGAAAATGTTTTAGAATATATTAATAAACATTTAGGTCTTTTAACTTTTAATTATTCTTTGGATAAGGATCTATCTATTGGGAATCAGAAAGGGTCAGCAATTAAGTTATTAATATTATTTCAAGAGATGATATTTAATGCTATAAAATACAGCTCTTTTGTTAATTATGATGAGCGTTTAATCTCTATAAATATAAATAAAACAGAAAAAAATGAAATAAATTTTCAAGTTTCAAATAAATATAATCCTGAAATTCAGGCTAAATCATCTGGGTTAGGAAGTATTATAATTGAGAACTTTTGTGATCTATTATCAGGGAGATTGGAAAAATCTATAGCTGATGATATTTATAAAGTAACTTTGATAATCCCTGATTTTTGGAAAGAAAAGGAGTAGATATGAAAATACTATATGTAGAAGATGAGTTGAAAAAAAACATTAGTGGTATAATTCAATTGTTTAATAAGTATTTAGGTGAAGATATTGTTTTAAAACTAGAAGAATTAATGAATGATGTTTATTCTGGAGATGAGGAAATTAAGGATGTAATTGAACAGTGTGATTTTATTGAAGTTGCATATTCTTTCCCTGATGCAATAAAAAAGGTAAAACTAAAACCAGAATTATTTTCTTTATTTATTGTTGATTGCAATTTATCAGAGCAACCTTATCTTGTAAGAGATTTAAGAGAGATAGCTCCAGAATACGATGAGGATAAAGAGAATAGGTATAGAGGTAGAGAAGGTGAATATTTACTTAATATACTATCAGCTAACAAGCAAATAGAAGATCTAAAAGATAAATTTTACTTTTTATCAGCATATTCTGCTAGTAGTAATATTATCTCCCTTATTGATAATGGAACTATTACGAAAAATAATTATATAGAAAAAGGGAGTTCAGAAGGTAACCGTTTTCTAAAAAGAAAGGTTATTGAAAAAAACAAAAATCTTTTAGTAAAGCTAACCAATAAGCCATATATTGATGTTTTAGAAAAAATAGATTCAAATTTAAAATCTTCATTTATTAATTTAATAATAAATCAAAATAACGAAACAAGAATCAGGGAAAATTGCCAAATTATTAGAATGATAAGCGAGAAGATTTACACTAAAGTAGCTAAAGACAATAAAGTCCCTAGCAATATTTTTGTTGATAGGTACCCTGACCAGATTAATATTAGGCCATTTATTTATTGGATAAATAACAAGAGAAAATTCAATGCAAACTCAATAATAAATAATGGAATGCTTGCAATTCAATCTATTTGCAGTGATGTTATTCACGGGGGAATAAAAGGTTATCAGCCGACGATTGATACAGTAAATTACTTAGTTTATGCATTAAAAGACATAATCCTTTGGTATTCTCAAGATAAAATTAAAAAAAAGTAACATCAAGTTTTAGACTAAAGATATACAGGATATCTTTAGTAAATACTATGGGTGCTTTATCAAAATACTTAGCCTGAGCGATAACATATATTTTAGATATCCAGTTTTCAAAATAAGACTGCTTACAATAAAAATGAGGAAAAGAAGTATGAAAATACTCTTAAATGAATTAGAATTGAGTTATGCACCTGTAAGTGCTTATCACTTTAGAAATCTTATTAGAAGTAAACATTTTGTAGAAACGAAGCGTCATAGTCACATATATGTTATTGCTCAGGCTAAGGAACTTTTTTTTAAAGATTTATCTTTTATTGAGAATGATGCTGTTTTAAGGGTTACTATAGCCCAGGATGATAACCCTAATACTGTTATATGCAAATTTCCTATTATTCAGAAAGAGATAGCTTCAGAAAAAAACGAGATTGTATTATTAAGGGGATATGACAGGAATGGTAATCAAACTACTTCTAATTTTCAAGCTATAGATATAGTTGATTTAGATCCAGAGTCTAATGATACTTCATTGTTAATATGGTTCTCTCCTGCTAAGTTATTACAGAATCTATGGACAAATGGACTAAAAGGAGAAATTATTGGTGACTTTAAAAGTATGTTAAACTATAAGGTTCATTATGTAGGGAAAGCTACAGAACAAAATATATGTAAAAGACTTTCAAAACATTCAACATTCCAAGGTATTTTGACAAGTGAATTGCCTTTAACCTATGGTAATATACCGTCTAACGAAATTATGGTATTACTATTTAATATAAGAGATAATAATGTTGTGATGAGATCTACTGTAAAAGAGATGACTGATTTTATTATGAATGGAAAACTCCCTAGTGACAAGGCAGTGTCATTGGATGCAGAGAAGGCTCTAATTCGATATCTTCAACCTAAATATAATAAAATTCTATTTAACTCATATCCAACCCCAAAAGATATGTTAAGCCGAGAAAACTACTCTAACATAATGTACAGTATTTCCGACCCCATTACGCTTATTTATGATGATGGCATGCTAATAGGTGCCAGGAATCATAACGAAAGAACTTATATTGAAATAAAATAATACAAAGTAACAACACAATACTAAAGCTTCCACTTATATTTAAAAATATTATATAATTGTTATAATGTTATGATTCCTAATGTATTACAGAAAATCAGATTCACATCTTTTGTCTTCGATATTCTTCTAATATATCATTGAATTTTGCTTTCAGAGGATATTTTGTTTTTAATAAGGATGCTACTAATATTCCAACTTCCTCTATGTCTATTGATTCGATATTATTTTTGCCTGTACTTAATATTATCCACGTGTAGTCATCTGGGTCATATTCTTTTGTATCTTTCTCTTCTTTTGCTTCTTTTATTTTTACTCTGAATACTGCCCCACCATCATTTCCTTTCTGACGTTCTTGTATTATTTTGTATATTAAATCTCTATCTTTATGACCACCAGACATTACAATTAGGTATTGTTCTTCCTCTTTCTCCTTTACTATGATTAAGCCTCTTTCTTTCATATCATCTTTATTATCATTAAATATGTTTTTTACCCATTCACCATCCCTAGTTTTATTGGATGTTATTAGCTTGTACAGTTTGTTTGCAAGCTCTAAGTTCTTATTAATATTCACAGAGAATTTATCAACATTATTTAAAACTAAATTGTTGAAAGAAATCTCATTCATTTGTTTTCTCCTTTAGTAACGCCTATTGTGTTTGTTTTTATTATGTAGTTTGATTATCTTCAATTATCTTTTTTAAAATATGGGGTAAATATGGGGCATACTCATGGTTATCTGAATAATATTCTACAACTTCTCCTTTATTAAAATACTGACGAGCTTCTTCATAATAAGGAATTTGGACTCTTCTAATTAAATCAATAAATTCGTCATTGTCAAATATTCTACTCTTACTGCTTCCCTCATCAGGATACAATGCCCTTTTTAAAGGTCCTATAGAATAAAAACTTAATAGATTATTTACACCATCGCTACCTAAAAAATCTTCTAGAGCACAGCTTTGTGCACTCTTCCCATCATCACAGTCCCCCCTGATGGATAATTTTAAAATCATAGTATAAATCATCATGATCGCTATCATTCGTCCAAAACACATACCCATCATCGATATCTTCAATTACTTTACCACAAACATCGCATATAAACTCTTTTAAAGGCTTTAGATTTTTATGCATCTTCATCTCCCATTAAAGATTAATTATTTTTCTTTTCGAACACCCTTAAAAGGACTTCCATCATTCTTAATATCCATAAATTGGCCAGTAGCAGTATTTCTCTTAGTCCATTTTTGAATTTTAGGATTGTATGTTTGTGATCTTTGCTTAACTGCTCCTACACGCCTGTTATCTACAACAGGTTTATTTTTTGCCATTTTGGTCTCCTGAAAAGTTTGTACGAATAAGTACTTAAGTTAAAACATAAGTCTCAATACTTCATTCGGATTGTTTATTTCGATAAGAACTCAATTTAGTAGATGTTTTACTTTAACTTTATACTCATTATAGCTTCTGTAGGATATCTTCCTAGCATGTTGCAAAGCTCCAATTATGATTGACGGATGAAGAAAGTTAAATTCTTCAAGTACTTCCTCAAGCTTGGTTTTAGAAACTCTATTATAGGATCGTGTAGCTTGCTTAACTTCATCCAATCTCAGCACTTTATTAGCAAAGGTGTCAGCTTCTTTTTCAGGTTTTGACTTATCTTTAAAGTTATCAGAATCTAATATAGGCCTTTCTTTATCAAGATGCCCTTTAACAATATGTCCAACTTCGTGTAGAACAGTGAACCAGAAATTATCTAGTCTATCATGCCTGGCGGTATAAACTATTATAGGATTATCTTGCTTGTAGAAGCTTGCTCCATCGAGGTAAGTATGACTTAAGTGAGGGAGAACTAAAAATCCTACTCCACAATTACTAAGTTCCTTAATGAATAATTCTATTCCACTTTCAGTAGTTGTAAATCCTGTCATCCTTTCCATAAGAAGTTCTAGATTTTTATGGCTGTATTTTGGTAAAATTAAGCTATTACTTTCAAGCATTGCTTTTCTATACCAGACTTTTGCAAAATCGATATTAAACTTATCTTTATACTTTTCACTACTTCTAGCAGCTATCTTTAAAGGGGTATTTTCAAAGAAACTATCAATATCATCTGTTCCAATAAAGTCAATAATGGCTTTATTAAGTTCTTCAGTTTTACTTGTTTTTATATCAAGCCAGTTAAGGTCTTTCATATTCTTTATGGGAAATCTAGAATATAATTTTCCCCGTAATTCCATACAAGATAACTGGTTGTTTTCTTGTTTACTTAACCTATATTCGTTATCAATACTTAACCACATTTTAGCTGGAACTTCGAAGAGTTTTTCTAGCTTTATGGCTAAATCTATAGATAATTGAACCTGGTTATTTATCAGATTACTTGCATGTTTTTCGGAAATGTCCATCGCTTCAGCAAATGTGGCCTGATTCCAATTACGAAATTCAAGTTCAAATAAGATCTGCTCTCCAATTCCAATCTTCATAAAAGCACTCATCACTCCTCCTTTTTTACTCGTAATGTTTAGAAATTCTTACGACTGTTACTGTTCCTTTTGTTTTCTCTATGTCTTCAAAATCTATAGTAAACTCAAGCCTATATTGCACATTGAGTCTTAATGAAAATAGATTATCAGTCCCTTGAAGTTTCTCAAATCTATTAGAAGGGGGCTTTCTTAAATCATTAATACTATCAGCATAACATAATCTTTGTACCATTATCAGAAATTTCTTAATTATTGATTTATCAATTTTAAGTCTTGTCTTACCCTGGTTATACAATTTATCTAAATCTTTATTTCCAAATTTTACTTGCAAATTTACCACCTTCAAATATTAAGTATAATATATTCATAGTTAATTAAGTGTCAAGTTATTTTTTACCTTAAAGGTAAAATAGTTAATGTATATAATAATAAAAGGGTGCTTTATATTGTATTAATGAGCTTCTTGCTCCCTTTTTCTAAAAAATTCCCCATTGTCATTAAAGTGTTTAAAATGAATATTATATGCCCCCCGTTTCAATACTAGCTGGTTTGTACTTCAACCTTAACTTATAATGGCAGAGAAGCATTATTTAAGCCCCTTGAAAAGCTTTGCTTGATATCTTACTATTAAAAAAAAGGCCAAAAAGTAAGATATTATTTGACAAATTAATTATAAAAAGGGAAATAAGGTATAGGTAATAATAAAGGGGGAAATATGTTTGTTATAGATAAAGAATCGAATAGAATTGAAAAAATCAATGAAAAAAAATTTGTAGATTTAGGTTTCAAAGAAAGAGAACATCTGCAAGAGTGGATTGCTAACAACCCAATGGCTTTAAGCAATAACGATCCAGAAAAATCATTGCTTATTATTCAAAAAGAATTTGATAACTTTGAAGATACGCGAGAAAGATTAGATCTTCTAGCACTAGATAAACAAGGGAATTTAGTAATAATTGAAAATAAACTTGATGATAGCGGAAGAGATGTTACATGGCAAGCTCTAAAGTATGCTTCGTATTGTTCTAGTTTAACAAAGAAGCAGATTTTAGATATTTTTCAAGATTATCTAAACAAACAAGGTTCGGGCGAAAACAGTGAAGATTTAGTAACTGAATTTATTGATAACTTTGAGGATACTATACTTAATCAAAATCAAAGGATTATCTTTGTTGCTGCAAATTATAGACCAGAAGTAACCTCTACCGTTATGTGGTTATTAAGTAGGTATAAATTGCAAATACAATGTTTTAAAGTAACACCGTATTTATATAATGACCAATATTTCATTAATTTTGATCAAATTATTCCTATAAAAGAAGCAGAACAATATACTATAAAAATGGCAGAAAAAGCACAAGACGAGTCATCGACCAGTGTTGAACTGCTAAATAGACATATTATAAGAAAAGAGTTTTGGACATTATTACTAAATAAGATTAATTTAAGTATAGATTTATTTAAAAACATTAGTCCTTCAATTTATAATTGGCTTGGTGCTGGTTCAGGAATAAGAAATATATCATATAATTTTTCTATTTCAAAAAAATATGTTAGAGTTGAAGTTTATATCGACGTACGTGATAAAGAAGAAAATGAGAATATCCTGGAACTTCTCTTCAAAGACAAAGAATCGATTGAAGAAACCTTTGGTGATAAGTTAACCTGGGAAAAGCTAGAAACTAAGCGAGCATGTAGAATTAAATACCAGAGAAATGACTACAATGTGTTTGAAAAAGAACACTGGGAAGAAATGATAAATTTCCTTACTACTAGTATGATTAATTTAGAAAAAGCATTTGTTGACCCTCTGAAAAAGCTTAACCACACCCTAAAAAATCCATCGAATTGATAAAAATTTATTCTGCGATATGAAAGAAAAGTAAAAAATGAATAAAATAATTATACTATCGACTCTTAAAACTAGATAAAAGCAACAGAAAAACATTTTTAAGCAGTAAGCACCCATTTAATGTCCTTTGCATTCCCTTTAGTATCCCAATGAAACTCCAATGATTCATTGAGATACTCTCAGGGGAGAAGAGACTAACCTAAGTGAGATTTTAGAATGTGCACGCGTGCACATTGTTCTAAATAAGATAAAAATGAAGCTCAAATGATATAGTCATAAGAGCTAAATAACTTAATCTTACCCCATACCAAAGAACCTATCAAAGAAGAGTTTTAGTTTATCTATAACACTTCTTTTCTTCTTAGAATAGAGTTTATCTTTGGTAAATCTTGTGGTTGAAGGTAGTATCTTAGTAATAGTAGTTCCTGCTTCAGGGATCCCACCATCTCTAAAAGCATTTTCAACAAATTTCTTAGTTTCTTGAGCTTTAAGATTTTCTTCAGCTATAATAGTTTCCAGCTCTTCTTTCTTTTTTTGCAAGATATAAGCTTCCCACTGAATATCAACCTCTCTAGATGCAGAAGCAGAATCCACAAACTCTTCAATCAAATCTTTCTTGTTCCTCAAACTGATACTGGCAGAAACCTCTCTTTTAATAGTCTCTTTTATTTCATCATCTTGACCAGTCCCCTTTTTCTGCAAGTATTGAGCTACCAGCATTAAGATATAATCAACATTAACTTCTACTTGTTTGATAAGTTCAATTTCAAAGACAATATCATCATTGATTAATTCTTTTTCAGCATCAGATTTACTCCTGTAAGCTTGTTCAAGACTGGAGTATAGGCCTTGATAGTCTTGGAAGTCTCTATCACTAAGTATCTCATTACCTGCAAAGTCATCAAAGGAGGTTAAGATATTCTTTAATCTTAAGATGCTACCAAAGAGGTTAATAAAGTCTTTCTCCTTCTCTTCACCGATAAAAGTCTCGCCAGGGGAGACTAAGTCTTTTAGAGCTTGAATCTGTTCTTTATATCTATCATAGTAGTGACTATATGGTTCCATAAAAACAATGCCCTTAGCGTTTTTATTACCAAAGAGAGATAAGGCATCATTAGTTTCTTTTTCTAAATTTCTAAAGGAAACAATATTGCCATAAGTCTTTACTGAATTAAGTATCCTGTTTGTTCGTGAAAAAGCTTGAATCAGCCCATGAGCTCGTAAGTTTTTATCTACCCATAAGGTGTTAAGTGTTGTGGCATCAAAACCAGTTAAGAACATACCAACTACTATTACTATATCGATTTCTCTATTTTTTAAGCGGAGGGATAAATCTTTGTAGTAATTTTGAAATTTCTCTGAAGATACATCATAGGTAGTTTTAAACATGGCATTATAGTCTTTAATTGCCAGGTCTAGGAAATCTTTAGAAGTTTTATCTAATCTTTCAGTTTCAAACTCTTCTTCTCCAATCAAACCATCAGGTTCTTCTTCGTTAGCAGAGAAAGAGTAAATAATCCCAACTTTTAGTTTTTTCCCTTGAGGTAATTCAGCTTGTTGCTTGGCAAATTCTAAGTAATAACGTTTAGCTGCTTCAATGGAAGCGGTTGCAAAAAGAGAATTAAAGCCCATAGTATGTTGACTTACCCTTGTAGCTTCTATTTTATTTTTACTCTTTACTACATCAGCTACATTTGTTACTACTGAATACTTATAGCTTCTGGCTTGTTTGGTTTTCTGAGCAAAGTGTTCAAGGATGTATTGGACATTATTAGCAATCCGTTTTGGGTCTAAAAAAGCTTTCTCTGTATCAATAGCTAATACTTGTTTATCTTGAGCTAGACCAGAGTTTTTAATAGTATTAATATAATCTATCCTGAAGGGTAAGACATTCTTGTCATTTATCGCATCCACTATATTATAAGTATGGAGTTTTGTGCCAAAAGCCTGTTCAGTTGTTGCTCTAAGAGGATTCTTACTATTTGCCACCGCATTATCTGCAAAGATAGGAGTTCCAGTAAAACCAAAGAGATGGTATTTCTTAAAAGACTTAATAATGCCTGTGTGCATATCACCAAATTGACTTCTGTGGCATTCATCAAAGATGATTACGACATGCTTGTTATAGACAGGATGCTTTTTTTCTCTTTCAACAAACCTACTTAACTTCTGAATTGTTGTAATAATAATGTTAGAAGTTGAATCTTCCAGCTGTCTCTTAAGTACAGCAGTTGAAGTATTAGAATTAGCTGCCCCTTTTTTAAAGCGTTCATACTCTCTCATAGTTTGATAATCTAAATCTTTCCTATCTACTACAAACAAGACTTTATCTATATAATCTAACTTACTAGCCAGGATTGCAGTTTTAAAACTCGTTAAAGTCTTACCTGATCCAGTAGTGTGCCAAATATAACCACCAGCTGATATTTTACCCAGTATTTTATTATTATTAGCCATATCTATCCGTGAAAGTATTTCTTCAGTTGCTGCTATCTGATAAGGTCTCATTACTAAGAGTTTTTTATCAACATCAAAGACGCAGTAGCGAGTTATTATATTAAGGATAGTATGCTTGGCAAAGAAGGTTTTAGTAAAGTCTTCTAAGTCTGCTATTATTTTATTCTGAGCATCTGCCCACCAAGAAGTAAAAGCATAACTGTTAGAAGTAGTCTTTTTTATCCCCTGTTTACGGCTCTCTGCTAAATGGCTATCTCTAACTGTATTGCTATAGTATTTAGTTAAAGTACCGTTAGAAATTACAAATAACTGGATATATTCAAATAGACCTGAATCTGCCCAAAAGCTTTCTCTTTGATATCTGTCTATCTGATTAAAGGCCTCTCTAATATTAACCCCTCTTCTTTTAAGCTCAACATGGATCATAGGTAAACCATTAATCAAAATAGTAACATCATACCTGTTAGCATGACTCCCCTCTACTTCGTATTGATTGATTACCTGAAGACTGTTATTATGGATGTTTTGCTTGTCTATAAGATAAATGTTCTTAGTAGTCCCATCTTCTCGAACTATGGTGTGGATATAGTCTTCTTGGATTCTGGTAGTTTTCTCTATAATCCCATCATTGCTGGCTGAAATAGTATTGTCAAAGAAGTTCTTCCACTCTTCATCAGTAAAAAGAATATTATTTAACTTGTCTAACTGCTTGCGTAAATTAGCTATTAAATCAGCTTCAGATTTTATCTTTAAATATTCATATCCCTGCTGAACTAATAAGTCTATCATCTCTTTCTCTAACATATTCTCAGATTGATAGGCTGTTTCTCTTGAATAATCACTAATGTATTCTGCTACAACTGTGCTCTCTTCTGATATAGCAATAGGTTTGTAGAGGTGAGAATTGAGAGTGGAGAGTTGAGAATTTGAAGATTTGGAATTGTTTTTATTTTTTTTCATTTGTTGCTCCTTGAAGTTTTTACTATGCTAACTAGCAAACAGATTAATTCTTCTATATCTTTATATAATGACACAAATTGTTGATTTGAAATAGTTTCACTTTCGACAAGAAGCTCTAGCCAATAAGCAGTTTCATCGGCTTCTTTTAAGGCTATACTCATTTTGTTAATGAAGTCAGCCTTACTCTGAGCGTTGCGACTTTCCCGGATATTAGCACCAATACTTGTTCCACTTCGTAAGATTTGCTTGGAAATGATAAACTCTTTTTGCTCTGTACATAAGTACTTATAAAATTTAATTATTCTAATTGCAAAAGCCTTGCTCTTATCAGCTACAATATTATCT
>JBAYZI010000028.1:0-22707 GCA_041672585.1 Cloacimonadales bacterium (SeqCode)
ATCTTTTGCCAATTCTAAGGCTGGTCTAATCGAACCAACATAATTACCAAGATGTGGCATGCCTGTTGGCTTTATACCTGTGAGGGAAACTTTTTTATTCATTTATCCTCCGTGAATAATATTAATTATTTAATTAAGGGAATTGAAGAACCACCCCGCCGGAAGTACCGGCACCCCTCCTCAGAGGGGAATTTAAGACCACACCCCGTCAGCAAAGCTGCCACCCCTCTCCAGAAACCTTTCTCCGAAAGGGAAGAGGGGAATTAAGAGACCACCCCGCCGGAAATACCGGCACCCCTCCTCAGAGGGGAATTTAAGACCACACCCCGTCAGCAAAGCTGCCACCCCTCTTGAGTCTTCGCTAAAGCTTCGCCTTCACACGCCAGAAACCTTTCTCCGAAAGGGAAGAGGGGAATTAAGAGCCGTCATATTAGCCTTTATCTATCTTCTTTCTTCTCTGTGTTCTCTGTGTCTCTGTGGTTCCATCTTTTTCTTCAATTGCTAATTGCTCATTGCTAATTGCTAATTTTTCTTGAGCCCCACATTCTTAGCATCTTTCAACTCAGCCACGAAACTCCCAAACTTCACCTCAGACTCCATCTTCACCGGTATCTTAAATTCATCATCAGTTAGCCAGATAAAGATTCGTCCAGAGTTCTTAAAGATAGTTTCCCCAACAAGTTGAGGTTCTATTTTCAAACACTCAAGTTTGCCAAAGATAGTTTTAAGGTTTTCGCGTTTATGCACTACTATTTGGGCATCGAAAGTGGAACCATCGCCGGACATAGTCATAGTAAGAGTATCACCGACCTCAAGTTCTTGACCTCTAATATGATAGAAGGCACCTAAAAAGTCATAAGTATCTTTAGTAATCGGGATATTAGATGTTACAAATTCATTTTGTTTATACCGCCATCTCTGATAAATGCAATTTTCATTGACTCTATCATAGTAGTGAAGTCTGCGTTGTTTATAGCCACCTTCGCGGAGATTCTTTTCATAATAAATAGCTTCTCCACTAGTTTGATCTGAAATAGAAATTATACTATCTCTGACCTTGAAAAAGATATCAAAGAAAGAGTAAGTTTGGGCATTAGAAGAGACTTTTAAAGCATGGGTAGGTTCAGTATAAATAGAATCTGTATGAATAATATGACGAGCATGTAGTTCTGCTTCGGCAGCCGAAACAATCCCATACCGAATGTCAAAAGTCAGCTTCTCATCATCTTGAATTGCCCCAAGAGAAAGTGCTACAAATAAGCAAAGTAGAATTAGTATATTATATTTCATTTTAGTTCCTATTATGTTTAGTCTATTAAAAATAAAGTTTGTGAATATGTCAATCTTCTTTTATTAGAATCTCAAATTTAACTCTTTTAGAAATGCCATCAGAAGTTACAAGGAGTAGCTCTTTCGTTCCTGCAGTAGTGTAAATATCAAGTGTGTGCTTATCTTTTGTCTCAGCCAGAAACTCCTTATTTAAGAACCAGAAGATAGAAGTATTAGCATTACAAAAGGCTTCAGCTTGGAAAGAATTAAGCCTTCCTTGCGAAGTAGTTGGCAAGTAGATATGACTCTGTGAGATGGGATATTTAATCAGCAAATTAGAATGGTTTTTAACTAGACTGCACTCTGGATTATGAGGAGGAAGAATGGGGATTTCCTGACCAAACTTCTGCAGATAATAGTCAACATCAGGAGGATAATCCAAAATATTAATAGACTTATGGTTAAACCCACTCCAGCAATTAGAGCAGAGTTGCATTGTTTCAAACTCATCTACTATAATCTGCTTGTGATAGGAGCATTTAGGTAACACAAAAGCACTTTTCGGAACATCACACCAAACAGTATCAGAACAAGCTTTAGTAGGTGCAAAGCCACTTACAGCACAGACAGCTATCTGCTTGAAATCTGCCCATGGTTTCACAAAAGGTGGTGAATCATTTTCCGGAAGAGTACTCAAAACTCTGAATAATATATTCCCGGCGATATCCCTACCTAACAAGTGTGGATTTCCTTCTCCGGTGAAGTTTCCTGCCCAGACAGCAATTGTCCACTGTTGATCAACACCTACAGCCCACGCATCTCTAAAGCCATTACTAGTGCCGGTTTTCCAAGAGAAATTAGGAAAGCGTTTAGCGTAGTGAGTCGGCTTTTGAACTCCGCTGAGAATCTCTAAGATTTGATGACAAGAAGCGGGGGAGAGCAGTGATTTTGTCTCTTTAAGCTCATCAGAAGCGAGAAGCTTTAAGCGACTCTGCTTACCACTATGAGCCAAAGTTTGGTACATCTCTGATAGCTCTAACAAAGAAGCTTCTGCACCGCCAATACAAATAGATAAACCATAATCGCTTGGTTCTCTAAACAAACTTCTCATGCCCACACTTTGAAGCACATTAACAGAGTTATTAACCCCTAAGCGTTGCGTAACTTCATAGGCAGGAATGTTTAAAGATTTCTGCAATGCTTCCGCAACAGTTACCACTCCGCGGTAGCTTCTATCATAATTCTTAGGCAGAAGAACACCATAACTTTTGTTAGTATCTTCCAGCAAAGAAGTCGGGGTCAGAATCCCTTTTTCTAATGCATAGCCATAAATGAAAGGTTTTAGGATAGAACCGGACGAACGCAAAGCCTGCACGCCATCAATATAACCATTAGATGAATTTGAAAAGTAGTCTTGCGAGCCAAGATAAGCTTTTACTTCCCTTGTTTTGGTATCACTAACCAAGATAGCGAGATTCTTTATTCCCTTGCTAGCCAAGACACCGCCCTCTTGTCTGGCTATTAATTCGAGCTGTTTTTGGAGTTTAATATTTATGGTGGTGGTTAATTCAAACTCTTGAGCATTCTTTAGCTTATCTGCCAAATGTGGAGCTAAGCAAGGAAAAGAGTACATTTTAGTAGGAATCTCTTCTCTAATAGAATTTAGGTATTGATTCTGATCAAGATAACCCTTCTCTTTAAGGGTAGCTAACAACTTATCTCGCTTTTGTTTAAGCTTATCTGTGTTGCTGCCCGGATAGAGAAATCCGGGATTATTAGGCAGAACTGCAAAGAGAGAAGCTTCTGCCCAGGTTAATTGTTCAATTTCTTTATGATAATACTTATAAGCCGCACTTCTTATTCCGATGATATTGCTACCATAAGGTGCATTATTGAGGTACATCAGAAGTATCTCATCTTTAGAATAATACAGTTCCAACTTGAGTGAGATAAAGGCTTCCTGAATCTTATTTAGCAAGGTCCTTTCACGCTGTAAGAAGAGTCTGGCAACCTGCATGGTGATAGTAGAACCACCGCTCACTACTTTTCTCTGTTTAAGATTAGAGTAGAGTGCTCTGCCAATTGCAAGGGGATTTATCCCCGGGTGAGAATAGAAGCTTTTATCTTCAAATTCAAGAATAGCAGTCTGGAGTTTCTCCGGTATCTCGCCTGCATAATAGAGATGCCACTGCTCTTGCTTGTTCAGATAAACCCTTAAATACTCGCCCTCTTCTGAGAGAATCACAGAGGAGTAATCCCAATCTTTAGCCTTGGGAAGCGGGGTAATGAGGATTGCTAATCCAATTAGAATCAGCAATCCGCTTATTATCCCTAAGATTTTATATTTAAGTTTCAAATAAGCTTTCCTTTGAACTGATATATGTTATCCCTTTGGGATTTTAAGAAACTCCTAAATCCCCTAAAAGGGACTTGAAGAATCACATTCTGTCGATGAATTAGACGCAAAATGTTGCGTCTCTACAGCCAAGAGGAAGAGGGAAATTAAGAACCACCCCGCCGGAAATACCGGCACCCCTCCCCATAACTTGCTATACAGCAAGGGGTAGGGGACTTTAAGAGCCGTCATACCAGTCTTAATCTTTCTTCTCTGTGTCCTCTGTGTCTCTGTGGTAAAATATTCTTTTTTCTTATCGGTGTCCATCGGTGTTATCGGTGGTTTCATCTTCTTTTTTTGTGCTCTTTGTGTCTTTGTGGTAAAGTTATTCATTATTAATTATAACAAGCTTCCCTTTAATTACCGCACTATTCTCAGCCTGATATGTATCTTCACTAACCGTCGCCGGCATCATAAATTTACCCTTGGTAATAGCTACAATCTTGAACTTATAACTCACTTCTTTTTCACTTCTGTTTTTGAGGTAAATCACAGCTCTATCATCTCTAACATCAACAAAGTCCGGCTCAGTATCGTAGCGTTGATAGCCTGTTAGTTCTGCGTGATTCTTATCATCTACAAACTCCCATCCGGAAGGCAAAATAAAGGTTGTGGCAACATCCATGTTTCTCAACTGACAGAAAGTCTTAACTTCAGCAAAGAAGTTGGTACCTTGTTCTAATGAGGTAACATCTAATTTCTCGCCATTAAGATCAGTGTAAACAACCACTAATTCTATATTATTAGAACTACTTTTTACAGCGTTCATTTTAGGAACAAATACTTGATTAACAGTGATGAATAGATCAGAAGCATTATCAGACAGACCTTTGATGGTAAGAACTTTACCTTTGTCCTGAGTTAAATCCATGAGATATGCATCTTTGACCTTTATTACCTCAGTTTTATTCCCAACTTTCACTTCCAAGCTTGCTTCTGTGAACTTCTTAGGATTCTTAGGAAAAGTTTTTACAAAGCCATCAATAGCAAACAGTTGCCACCCCTTATCGTAGATATTCCAGAAATAAGGATCTTGCATTCCTTTAGCAATGGAAAGTGCGGTAGCTCTAAGCGAAGCCGGGTTTCTCTCTCTATTATAGCGTGAATTAAAGTAAAGCTCGAGAGCATTAACAACACTTTCAGTTGGCTCCATAGCTTTATAATCTTGCTGAGCTTTAATCACTAACTCAACAGCAGGTTTCAGGTCTTTGGTGATATCCAAGACCTTAAAATGACTCTCTTGATAAGCCATTTCCAGCATTGTTTTGGCGCGTGAATCAACCTTAAGTTTAGTTTGTTCATTATAATAGTTGAGTGTAGAAATATCAGCTTTATCAGCTAACGCTAAGGTGTATAAGCGATAGGCTTCAGCGAAGTCTATGGTTTCGGTAATTTCCTTGTTATTCCTGAGGTAATTCTCTATTTCACCATAGACAAATTCATTAGTATTATACCCTTTTTCGCGAGCAATAATGAAGGTATGAAGAGCATACGCATTGAGAAGCTTACGCTCATTTTCGTTTTTCCAATTGCCTGCCCAGTGCCACAAACCTTGGCGATTAAAGCTAACAATCTTCTGAAAGTAGCTGTTAATATGATAGTCTAAATCATTTCTAAGGTTAACATCATCAATGAAATCAGCAAGTAAAAGCTGCACAAAGGTAGTAGCAGTGATATGACTTGCTCCGCCGTAAGGGTATCTTATAGATTGTTTAAGATGTTGTTCTGCATCAAATTCGAAGCCTTGATTAAATGATAGATAGATTTGATTACTATTAGCATAACCCAATTCCGGGATAGTGTACTTAAATTCATTATTAGTAAGGGTTAACACTTCAGATTGGGATTGATAAGCAGAAGGTAATCTAACCCCAACTTCGATATTTTTACTGCTTTGAAACTCTTTATTCTTCACCTTAAAGGTAAATTCAGCTTTCCCAATATTATCCTTCACCCTAACTTTAAAAATAACCTGCTGATTAGCCTGATTAGAAGTAAGTGTTTTAGTAGGTTCTGATAAGATTTCACACATTTCGTTAGTAAGCAAAGTAAGTTCTATAGGAGAAGTGATATTCGCCTCTTTTATAATAGAAACAGGAATCTCAAATTCATCTAAAGGAGTCAAAACTCTTGGTAGAGTAGGCATGGCAATAATATCATCTTTCACGATAACATGCTCCACTGCCTTACCGAAGGCTGTTTCATTAGTAGCTAGCACAGTGATTTTCAAAGCACCGACATAATCACCGACTTCTACTTCAAATTCACCCTTGCCCTTATTATCGGTTTCTAAAATTCCCAAGAAGTAGGAAACAGGCCTAAATCTGGTAACACCAGTCTCTTGCAGGCGATTAAGAGCATCCATGACTTCTTTTCTCTTGCCACTTCCTGATAAAGACATTTCTTTATCATACATAGCATCCCCACCAATCATGATAGTGCGGAAGATCTCCAGATTCTTAGCATTTATAAAGTAGGAGAAGTTGTCAAAATCATTAGCATAATACCCTTCACTTTTATAGAAGAGATTCCACGGATCCGGGATGACATAGTTGCTCTTATTAGTTAACCCTTCATCCACGATAGAAACGATATATTTAGTCTTGGTTTTCACTCCCACATCAATAGTACCTTTTAGGGTAGAATTGGAGTTTATCCTAGTAGGAGAATCTATAGTGATATCCAGCTTAGTTTCAGCATTATGAATCTGAATGGGGATAATCCCAAACAATCTTAAGGGCAGGTCATTCTGCTTATCTGCTTGTCCTTGAATAACTCTGGCACTGATAAAGATATTGGGGACCATGCTTTTATCTGTCTTGAATTTATAGATATAATCGCCACTCTTCGTGATATTAATGACTTCATGATTGATTAATCTGTTTTGCTTAACCAGCGAAATTTGCACCTTATTACCTTTGGAAGCAGGGATGCTGACACTAACTTCATCACCTATTTGGTAGCTCTCTTTATTGCTTTTAATCTCAATAGAACTATCTTCTGTCAGCTCCGGATTATCGCCCCAATAACTGTTGTAATATTCTCTATCCACGACATAATCTTCATTTCCAACGAGCTTGACTTCTACTAAGAATCTGTTATAATCTGTTGTTTGAGCAGTGAAGCTAATCGCTTTATTTTTCCCAATGGTAAGTTTGCCACTTTTGATGACTTGGGTACTTTCTGCATTTTTAAAAGAAGCACTGTATCTGTAATCATAATCCCACCACCAATAGCCTCTTTTACCATAGACGGCATACTCAATTTCGGTTCCTTCTGCCAGTTTTGTACCGGATTCATCAACCACCACTACAGGGACTTTAAATTCTCCCTCGTGTTCTTTAAGATATTGATTATCAATTAAACCTATATATTTACTTTGCGGAGAAACAGTTGGTCTCACGACTCTCTCGATTGGTCGTCCACCCTCTTCCTGCACTGTTGCGGTAATGTTAATATCGTAGGGGGTAGGACTCTCCTTGCGGGTCAAGAGCTTAAAAGAAGTAGTAATCTCTCCATTTTCATCAGTAACAAGTTGCTGGGTTTGGTTGAAAGTTGTTGGCTCTATTTTTGGAATATCAAAAGAGTAATCATGGAACATCTCCTTACCGAGATTGTTGTTGTACCAGCAGTAGAAGTCTATCTTACACTTTGCATTAGCCAGAGGTTCACCAAACAGATAATTACTACTTATAGTTAGATTTAAATACTCGTCATTATGGTCGTAGCTCTCTTTATCTGGCTTTATTTTAACATTTATTCTTTCCGGAACAAAAGTCTCTATCTTAAAGAAGACATACTTGCTGACAGTGCCATATTCCACTTCCATTCGCCACGCACCGGTAGCTGTGCCTGAAGTAGTTGGGTATTGATAAGTCGCGAATCCCTCTGAAAAGTCTGTAAGTTTCTCTGATATCACCTTAGCATTACGAGCATCATAAATAGTAATAACTACCGGTAGATCATTCTTAATCACTTGGTTATCTCTGTCTCTAAGCATCACCATGAGGTTTACTGTCTCACCCGGACGATATTCACTTCTCTCTGTGAATGCTTCTAATTTAACTTCATCTTGAGAATAATCCCTTTCTATTCTGAATTTAGTATCATCAATGCTCATTTCTGAACTAGCTAAGAAGCCAATAGCACCGTTCTTTTCAGCTACAATAAAGAAGGCTGAACGGTCAAGTGGTTGTGTTAATTTATCTAAGAGAAGCTCTCCATTTCTATCTGTTTTATCTGCTTGTAGCAAAGTGTTGTTGGACATTCTAAGCTCTACATTTGCCCGTTTTACCGGTGAAGCATCAGTAATATTAGTTACATTAATCATCACCTTGTCGCTAAAGGTTTTAGCACTAACTGCCAGGTCAGTAAAGATAATCATCTTGCCGACTTGATTTCCGCCTCCATATCTGCCATAACGATACTTAGTGTTGAGTTTATCTTCTTGATCAAATTCTCCCTGCAGGTTTAAAATATAGATTTTGGAAGGATCGGACTTGACAACTTCACCTAAATTCAGTTCAATAATGCTATCTTTATCTTGCTCAATATCAGTAACTATGGTTTCCTGTTTAACCAATTCTCCATACCAATTGAGGTTTTCATCACGGTAATAATTGGCTTGTTGGTTAAAAGCATAGTTGCCCAAATTGAGATTATGCAACATCTCTGCAATATTTTCCACCTGAATTGACCATAAATAGTAAGTGAATTTAGGACAGTTCACAGCCTTAATGTTAATTGCATTTTTATTGTGAGAAGAGAGGAATATCCCCTTGTCCACATAATCTAACTCACGATCACGGTTATGGGTAGTTGCAACAATGGTTTGAGTGTTTGTGAGAACAGACCCGTCAGCACCTTTTAGACCTTTTTTCAAGCTAATTCTGTACTGTGTATTTAATCTGAGATTACCACTGATTATCACTTTGTTTCTGTATTTTGAAAGATTTACCTCAATCTCTTCTCTATCCTGATGAACAGCTATCAAGCCGGTTAAGGCTTGCTCAGTATCTAGGTTTTTGGAAAACGATATTTCAAAATTAGCTTCTCCCTGCTTATTAGTTTCTGTTTCAGCACGAAGGAAAGTAAATTTTCGCATTTCCGCAATAGAATTAGAATAATAGAGTTGGTTATTGTTTTTATCAGAAAAGATATCTTTTTTAGAAGAGACTAAGATTACGCTTTTGGCATTAGAGGTGAAGGGTGCAGTTGTTAGAACTAATTCGTTATTAGTAAAGTCAAGCTTAGCAACCTCTAATCTCTCTTTACCTACCTTTATTTCAATCCCGTTGCGATAATCATCATCTAAATATCTGCCCCGATAATGGTTAATCTTCACTTCCAAAGTATATTCATCAGCTCTCTCAGTAGGTTGCAGTGAAACTTGTCCTAAATTCAATACAGGTGATGAATTATAGAATTGAAGTTCTACAGTAGGATAATCTCCAGCTAATAATTTTGCCTGATTTATAGTAACCTTATAAGTTTTATCAGCTTCAAATCTTGTGCTTGGATAAAACCTGACTAGTTTGTCATCTTGCATTATGAAGTTTCCACTTACTTTTGGAGAGAAGGCAATGAGTTGTTTTAAACTGTTATTGGTAACTTCACTAGCAAACGCTGTATTAAAAGCAATTTCATAATAATCAGCCTGATTTGACCAACTTTCTAACTTGGTATAAACTACCCTCTGCTGTGAGGTTGGTTTTTGACTAACCTGGCTTGCACTGCCATCTTTCTCAATATCATTAGTAGTTGACTTTACTGCATGACTTTCGGTCATGGTCTCTTGTTGGCTCTGTTTATCGGAAAGCAAAACCTGGGTATCACTTCCTTTCTCTTCTCTACAAGCTATCAGGGCTACGACCAACATTATAATAAACAATATTTTACGGGTATATCTTAACATCTCTCCTCCAAAATTAAATACAATATTATGATATTTATTGTTAGATGACAGTTGTCAAGAGAAATCCTTTTTAATTAAGAATTAATAATTAATAGTTAATAATTGATGAAATAGGGTTTAGGGTTTAGGTTTAATCGTTGATTTGTTTAATTGTTTAATTGATTAGAACCGAAAGACGGCTTGGTCTAAATTCCCCTCTTCCACTGGGAACGCACTCATCCCTGAGTGCATCATTGCGGTAAGCAATGAGAATCTAAATTCCCCTCTGTGGAGTAATACCGGTATTTTCGGCAGGGTGTGGTCTTAATTCCCCTCTAAGGAGGGGTGGCAGTGTATTTCACTGACGGGGTGGTTCTTAATTTCCCTCTAAAGCTCGTGAAAGCATAGCTTTCTACTCCGCTTGTTAAGCTATGTAGAATGTATTAGCGATGAGCCAAGAGGTGACGATATTTCCAGCAGAGTGAGGTCTTAATTTAAGAAGACGCAAAATGTTGCGTCTCTACAAACCCAAATAAATATTCCGTGAACAAACATTCTTCTTGACTAAAAATGAGAGAAGGAGGTAATTATGCTAAATAAACTTAAAGAGGTAATTAGAATGAAAAGCACAGCAAATAGTAAACACACTCGCATATGTGCCTTTTGTAGATTTTGGATAGACCCCGCAAACACAGCCTTGACCCACAAATATGGTGATATCTGGGAATATGAAAGCACAATTGAAAAACCTTGTATGAAAAACGGCAATCTTAATAAGCCTGCTTGGGCTGGATGTGGTAAATTTGAAGGGAAATTTTAAAAGCCAACTAAGATTAATTACTCCATTAGGAAGCTCATCTTTTCTTCATAAAATATCACCGAAATCCCATCACTCCTTAGGAGCAAAACCTTATGTTGCATTATTTTAGCATAACTTCCTTGAGACCCTCTTTAGTAATCCATTGTGTTTTCGATAATCAATCGTGTTACTAATGTGAAAGCCGGGGGAGTGTTGTGTTGGCTTGAATAATGGTAGTTAAAAAGAAGGACGGAAAATATTCCGCCCTTATAAAATCCGTTTTGAGAATAATTATTCATTCCTAAATAGTTTTATTGTTTTTTCTACTAATCCCCTTGCGTCTTCGCTAAAAGCTACGCCGGCACAGGTCAGGGATAGGTCGATTTTTTGGCATCTGTACCTGTGGTTAATTCTTGAATACAAGAATTCAACACACAGGCTAAACTACTTATCCCCAAGGGGATTTAAGAAGCCCCTAAATCACCAAAAGGGGACTTTCAATCGATTAAACAATTAAACAAATCAACAGTTCAACAAGCAATTATTCCGTGTCTATCCGTGTTATCCGTGGCTAATAATTCTTTTTCTTTAATTGCTAATTGCTTACTTCTTCCTCTTAAAATTCTGTGTTAAGAATCTTCTCTTCTGGCTTTTCTTCAATTGCTAATTGCTCATTGCTAATTGCTAATTAATTCTTCTTCCCTTTTCCCTGTGCAGCCACAGCAGCCTGAGCTTTAGCAATTGCATCCTGATCTCCCAAGTATTTACTGGAGATAGGTTTCAAGTTCTCATCAAGTTCATAAACCAAAGGTACACCTGTCGGGATATTCAACTTTAAGATATCTTCATTAGAAATATTATCTAAATATTTGACTAATGCTCTTAAACTATTGCCATGAGCAGCCACGATTAGCTTCTTGCCGGCTTTGATATCAGGAACGATAAACTCATTCCAGTAAGGTATAACTCTGGCAACTGTGTCTTCTAAGCATTCTGTGAAAGGCAAATTCTCTTTTTTAGAGCTAGCATAACGCGGGTCATTCCCCGGGTATCTTTCATCTTTTGCATCTAATAGAGGAGGCTGCACATCATAGCTTCTTCTCCAAATTAGAACCTGTTCATTACCAAACTTCTCAGCAGTCTCGCCTTTGTTAAGTCCTTGTAATGCACCATAATGCCTCTCATTTAATTGCCAGGCTTTATCAACCGGAATCCACATTAAATCTAACTCTTCCAAGACATACCAAAGAGTCTTGATAGCTCTTTTTAAGACTGAAGTATAAGCTTTATCAAAACTGAAGCCTTCAGCTTTTAGAATCTTTCCGGCTTCCACTGCTTCCAATTTTCCCTTGTCAGAAAGGTCAACATCTGTCCATCCGGTGAATCTATTATCTTTGTTCCATTGAGATTCGCCATGCCTGATTAAAACTATTTTATACATTAATTCTCCTTTAATTATTAATTACTAGTTATGTCACCCCTACGGGGTTCTTTTTATTTGGGTTATCTTAACCAGGGTCAATTCTGCAAGCAGAATGAGCCCCTGGGCTAATTTATATAATCCTTCCAGGATTTAAGACCACGCTCAACTAAACACATTGCCAATCAATTAGACGCAAAATATTGCGTCTCTACGACCAAGAGGGGAATTAAGAGACCACCCCGCCGGAAATACCGGCACCCCTCCTTAGAGGGGAATTAAGAGACCACCCCGCCGGAAATACCGGCACCCCTCCTTAGAGGGGAATTAAGAGAAGACCACACCCCGTCAGCAAAGCTACCACCCCTCCTTAGAGGGGAATTAAGAGACCACCCCGCCGGAAATACCGGCACCCCTCCTTAGAGGGGAATTAAGAGGTCGCGTATCAGTCTTAATTCGTGTAAAAGGTCTTTTTTTTGTGTCTGTACCTGTGGTTAATTCTTGGGTACAAGAATACAACACACAGGCTAAACTATTTATCCCTAAAAGGATTCAAGAGATCTCACAACCTACATCAATCGATTAAACAATTAAACAAATCAACAATTCAACATGCAATTAATTCGTGTTAATTCTTCTTAATTCGCGTTAATTCGTGTGAAAGTCTTTTTTCTTAATTGCTAATTGCTCATTACTAATTGCTAATTGTTTTTGCATTCCACTTTTGCTTCTCTATTCTTATATTTAATCCCGCCATCATTGCGTTCTTCTTCTCTCGCCATAATATAGAGCAAATCCGAAAGTCTATTCACAAAAGCAATAAGATGAGGATTCACTACACTGTGATTATTAAGTTCAATAATCCTTCTTTCAGCTCTGCGGGCAATGGTTCTGCACACATCAAGCTTAGCAGAAGCGAGTGTGTTTCCGAGAATCACAAAACCTTTTAGCTGAACCTTAGCTTCGAAATGATGAACACAGTCAGTAAGTTTATCTACATCAATCTCTTGTATAGGGGAATCAAACTGCTTATCTAAAGAAGCCAACTCTCCCATGATTATCATCAATTTGTTTTGTACTTCTTCTAAGATATCTCTTATCTGCGTGATTTTCACAAAATGCTTGGCTTCACCAAGGTGAGAATCCAATTCATCAACTGTCCCATAAGATTCTACTCTAATATCTGATTTCTTGATGCGTTGACCTGACCATAAGCTGGTCATACCGGTATCGCCGCCCTTAGTAGAAATACTCATTTAAACCTCTTATTTGGTTGCTGTTACGGAGATTTCTACCAGCCCACCAAGAGGTAAAGCTGAAACTTCAAAAGCATAGCGAGCAGGGAAGGGAGCTTTGAAATATTTAGCATAAATCTCATTAACTATCTTGAATTTGCCCAGATCGGTTAAGAAAACTTCTGCCTTAACTACATTCTCAAAACCCATACCGGCTTCTTTTAAGATTGCTGCTAAATTTGAGAATACTCTTTCTGCTTGAGCTTCAAAACCATCTTCGAATTTACCGGTCTCAGGATTGATTCCTAAGGCACCTGAAGCGAATAAGAAACCGTTTGCTACCACTGCTTGTGAGTAAGGACCGACAGCTGCCGGAGCTTTATCTGTTGCTATTACTTTCATTTTAAATCTCCTAGATATTGAATTTAATACATTATAAAAGAATAGGATAGAATGTCAAATGAAAAATGAGGGAGAGGGGAAATGGTTAGTTTATGAAAGATAGAAAAGAGCAATGGAACAATGATATTGTTTATTTCCCTCAAAACAGAATAATATTCCTTGACACAAAACGCTATTTAATAATCGATAATAATATATCTATAAAAAGGGGTTGAAAATGTCAGATAATAAGAAGATAGATATCAGTGTTTGCATGGGAAGTAGTTGTTACCCAAGAGGTAACCGAGAGACCTTAGAGAAAATAAAAGCTTATGTAAGTGAAAATAATCTGTCTGATCAAATAATGATGAGAGGAAATCTTTGTGAAGGCTTATGCAAAGATGGACCTAACATCAGAATAAATGGTACTATATATAATGATATAGACTATTTTGGTGTATTAAAAGTAATCGAAGAAATTCTTAAACAGGAGAAGTAATGAATCCAAGTAACTTGCCGGTCTTTACCAGGTTTGCAGAGTGCCAAGATTGCTATAAATGTGTGCGTGGTTGTCCTGTAAAAGCAATTAAAGTGGAAGATCATCACGCTTCGATCATCCCGGATTTATGTATTCACTGTGGACACTGTGTTGATATTTGTCCTGTGGAAGCAAAAAGAGTTCGTGATGATTTATATAAATTAAAGATAAATCTCTCCTTGAATAAGAAGATTGTGATTTCCTTAGCTCCGGCATGGAGAAGTGAGTTTTCCGGATTGAAGAAAGAGCAGATGATTAAGGGTCTCAAGATGTTAGGAATTACAGAAGTTTCAGAAACTGCTCTTGGTGCAGAAGAGGTGAACAGTAATTTAACTACTTATTTGAGTGATGCTCAAGGGGTTAAGCTCTCTACAGCTTGTCCTACTATTGTTGAGCTGGTTGAGAAATATTATCCAACCTTGATTGATAGTCTAACTCCGGTTGATTCTCCTTTAATGGCACACACCAAGCTTTTAAGAGCCCATTATGGCAGGGATTACGTGATAGGCTTTATAGGTCCTTGTATCTCTAAGAAATTAGAAGCAGATAAGTTTCCCGGCAATATAGCTTTTGCCATTACCTTTAAAGATTTACATAGATTCTTTGAAGAGAAGGGGATTAACCCTTATGAATTAGAAGTTGACGAAAGTTTTGATTTTTCACCCAAAAGTGCTCAAGAGGGAACTCTTTATCCTATCGAAGGCGGAATGATTGACACCATGAATATAGTGGGTGAGAGCAATTATCAAAGCTATGCTATTTCCGGTACTGATGAGATTATCAAGCTGTTTGATGATTTAGTGGAAAGAGGTGTTGACAAGAATGTCTTTATAGAGACTTTATCTTGTAAAGGCGGTTGTATCAATGGTCCGGGCTGTCTCAAAGAGAAGTCATATCTTTTAAAAGAGATGGAAATTATAGACCATAATCCTTATCTTGGTAAGAAAACTTTAAGTAATAGCAATGTAAATATCAGGCAAAATTATTTTGAAAAACCTATGATTCCTGAGAAGGGAAATGGTTTGACAATAACAGAAGTATTTAAGACTATTGGTAAATTCCGTCAGGAAGATGAAAAGAACTGCGGTGGCTGTGGCTATAATACATGTCGTGAATTTGCTCAGGCAATTATCGATGGCAAGGCCGAAGCTTCCATGTGTGTCTCTTATCTTCGTACATTGGCTCAAAAGAAGGCTAATGCTCTCTTCAAAACCATGCCTTCCGGTGTGATTATTGTGAATAAAGATCTGATTATTCAAGAAACTAATACTAATTTCTTTAAGATATTAGGGATAGATGATCAATTCTCTGCAGAATCTGTAGATTTTGATGGTGCCAGATTAGATAAGATAATCACCTTTGCCGGTATGTTCAAGCAGGTTTTAGTAGAAGGTACAGATATTTTGGATAAAGATGTAAAGTATAAATCTAAGTATCTGAAGATCTCTATTTTCTCCATTGAAAAGCATGAATTAGTGGGTGCTGTGATTCAAGATATTACAGTTCCTTCAACAGCTAGAGAACACACTATAACACAAGCTAAAACAGTGATAAATAAGAATTTAGATATGGTTCAGAAAATTGCGTTTTTACTTGGCGAAAATGCTGCCGAAGTAGAGATAGCGTTAAATTCTATTATTGATATTTCCGGCATGGATAAAGCAGAAAACATTTCTGAGTAGGGAAGATAAATATGAAGTTAGACAAGGATTTTTTCATTGAAGTAGCTCATGTTCAGAAGTTTAAGCATGGACAGAAAGTCTGTGGAGATACTTTTATGAGTATGAAGGTAAAGCATGATAAGCGGATTATTGCAGTGCTTTCTGATGGCTTGGGCAGTGGGGTCAGAGCTAATGTGATTTCTACTATGACCGCAACCATGGCAATAACTTACTCGGCTAATAAATATGATAATATTAAAGCTGCTGAAACTATCATGAACACTCTTCCTATTGATAGTGTGAGGAAAATAAGCTATGCTACTTTCACAATAGTTGATATTGATTATGAAGGCAAATGTGATATTATTGATTATGACAACCCTCCATTTATCTTGATTAGAGACGGTAAGAGATTTGCTACCCCAAATAAGCAATACTTAGGGAACATCACCAGTTTATCGCGTAAATATACTTTGAACATGGCGAGTTTTAAGCTCCAGTTAGGTGATAAATTAATTATCTTTTCTGATGGTGTGAATCAATCAGGAATGGGTTCTAATGCACTGCCTTTTGGATGGGGAGTTGATAAAGTTCAAGAATTCTGCGAATACTTAGCAACTAAATACCCCAATATGGCAGCCAGAAGCTTTGCCCAGGAGATAGTAGAATACGCTAATGCCAACAGTGATTATGAACCTCAAGATGATATTACCTGCTGTGTGATTAATATACGCAAACCCAGAATGCTAGCTGTTTTGACCGGACCACCGGTAGATAAGGCTAAAGATAGTTTGATGGGCGATATTGTTAGAAATTATGAGGGTAGAACAGCTATTTGTGGTGGAACAACAGCTAAGATTCTCTCGCGTGAATTGCAGAGAGATGTTGAAGTTGATATTTCAACTTTAGATCCAATTGTGCCATGCAGTTCCACGATGGAGGGTGTTGACTTGGTTACCGAAGGGATGCTGACCATGGGTGAGGCTCTAAAGCATCTTGAAAGTAAAGAATTTATAGGTGATATCAAAACTGAAAATGGTGCTACCAAATTGGTAAGATTGTTCTTAGATAGCGATATAATTGAATTCTATGTTGGTACTAAAATAAATGATGCCCATCAGGATCCCAATATGCCGGTAGAACTGGGGATTAGAAGGAATACGATTAGAAGTATAGCTAAAGTCTTAGAAGAACGCTATTTAAAAGATACTAAAATTAAGTTTTTATAGAAAAAGAGGTAGGAATGGATAAGAAAATCAAAATAGTCGTGTGTTGTGGTACTACTTGTCATTTAATGGGAAGTTCGGAAATCTTGATAAACAAAGAAGAGATTGAATCTCAATTCAAAGATCAAGTAGTAATCTCCGGCTCACCCTGTCTCGGAAAATGTAAAGAATTTGCAGCTGCCCAAGCCCCCTATCTTCTCATTAATGATGAGTTGATATGTCAAGCAAACTTAGATAAAGTAATAGACAAAATTCACCAAATATTGGCGAAAACAGAGGAGTAGATATGTTTCAAATAAATAATGCTGTTCTCTTGCGTCGTGACTTAAAAGTGCGAATTGCTGATATATTATTAAATAATAAAGATTTGACAGAACTAAATAAATTACCTGTTATGATGACTCCAAAGAAAAGCGATAATAGTATTAGATGTTGCACTTATAAAGAGAGAGCAGTTACTCGTAGTGCTGCCTTAGCTATTTTTGGAGTAGATTTCGCTGATGATGATGAGATTAAAACTATTAAAGAGTATGCAGAAGAAAGACTCGAATCCGGAGTGGTTAGTCCTGATGTTTTGACAGTCTTGAATGAAGGTTGCTCAGCTTGTAGTAAGAATACTTACTTTGTTACCAACGCTTGCAGAGGTTGCGTCGCCAGACCCTGTATGATGAATTGCCCTGCTAAAGCAATTACCATGCAACAAGGTCGGGCTGTGATTGATCCTGATAAATGTATAAGCTGCGGGAAATGTCTAGCTGCTTGTCCTTTCCATGCTATCACTTATGTTCCTGTGCCATGTCAAGAAGCATGTCCTGTTGATGCCATTACTAAAGATGAAGATGGTATTGCTCAAATAGATTTTGATAAATGTATCTTATGTGGAAAGTGTATGGTTGCTTGTCCTTTTGGTGCTATCTTTGAGAAATCCCAAATGCCATTGGTTATCTCTAAGATTAAGCAGCAGAAGAAAGTCGTTGCCATGGTTGCTCCGGCTATTGCAGGACAGTTTATGGTTGATTATGGTAAGATTATTACCGGACTTCTCAAACTTGGCTTCTCTGAAGTAGCTGAAGTGGCTTACGGTGCTATCGTTACGGGTCAACATGAAACAGCTGAATGGATTGAAATGAATGAAGAAGGAAAGGCTATTCTAACCTCTTCTTGCTGTCCTGCTTATGTGAATTATGTTGAAAAACATCTTCCGGAAAAAAGAGAATTTGTCTCTCATACCCTCTCTCCTATGAGATATACCTCTGAAGAAATAAAAAGAAGAGATCCTGATGCACTTACTGTTTTTATAGGTCCTTGTGTCGCCAAGAAAGCTGAAGCACTTACTGATAACAACACAGATTATGTTCTCTCTTTTGAAGAGATAGGTGTTATGTTAGCTGCCAAAGATATTCAGCTGATGGAGCTTGAAGTATCTGAACCAAGCTTGGTGGGAGATGGTCCTGCTCGTAATTTTGCTGTAACTCAAGGTGTAGCTGAAGCTATTAAATTAAATATCCCTGCCGGGTGTAACTTTAATCCGGAAATAATTAATGGGATTGATAAGAAGAGTATGTTCAAGATTAAAGCCTTTATGGATGGTAAGTTTAAAACTAACTTTATGGAAGTTATGGCGTGTGAGGGTGGCTGTATTGCCGGACCTAACTCCATTACTAACCCTAAGATTGGTGCAGCGTTCTTGAAGAAATCGCTTTAATTAATAATTAATAGTTAATATTTGTAGGGGCGAATCAATATTCGCCCTTCTCTTTTTACAAGGATTAACGCTAATTTATAGTAGGTTTAGGCTTATTTACTGGGATTGCGGGCGGCTCGCCCGTATTCTCTTTTGTCAGCTGGCAAAAGAGGGCGTATGCAACACGCCCCTACGAATTACTAAATCTCACTTCCGTATTAAGTCTTTTGAAGGCATTCTATTCAAAATCAGATTTAGTTTGAATTTCAATTCCAATGTTACTCTTTTTCATTTCGTCATAAGAACCATATTTTTGATTATAATTACCTCTAGAACCAATAATGGTTTTACTCTTTTCTTTTGGATCAAGGTACTTATCATGTACTTTTAGCACACTGGCAGGGATAATTGGGAATTCCAAAATCTTAATGCTGTTTGTTTCAGTGATGGTAAATATTAGTAAGAAGAACTTAGGAAGTTCACCACCATCACTATATCCAATTGTGAGTTGGTATCTCTTGTTACCTAAAATAGCAATTTTACTAATTAAGAACTCGACAATATTTAATTTACTTACTTCCGGGTTAACTTGGCAATTTTCCAAATATCTGCTCAAAGAAGAAAAGTCGTTTATAATCATAGATTCTTTTAACCTTTTCATAAAATTATGCATATTTGTTGTGAGTTTTGTTCCGGGAATAGGGTCAAATTGAATAATCTGACTATTGAAAATATGAAATAACTTTATTTCTTGTTCCAAACGATATATCTTATCTTTTATATATTTCACTTTCTTTTTATATCCCTGTGCCAGTTTAGTGTAATCTCCGTGTTCATAGTACTTTTTTAAAAAGAGCTTATCTTCTTTTTTGATAAAATCATAAGAATCAAAATCAATTTTGAAATTACTTTTAGCATCTTCCTCTAAAGTACAAAGCTGATTATAGAATTCAGAATCTTTGCATAACTGTCTATCTTTTGCTATCTTTCTGAAATAATCCATGCACAAATTATGAGTAACACTGTAAATCCAACTATTCCTCGCCTTAAAAATTATTTTTTCACTGTTTAAATGATATTGAATTGCTGCCATCTGAGCAATTTCTTCAGCAATATCCTGATTTTTTACATATCTTAAGGCAATTATTTTTGTTGAATTGAGAATCTGAGTAAAATCAATAGTTGATTCCATTAGACTGCTCCTTTATAACTTATTGATATATAGTATATTGAGTTAAACTTACCAGAAATCAACCTTTTATTTCGTCAATACTATAGAGGTGATTATGAAAAAATTAATTCTGATATGTCTATTTATTCTAAGTTTATTTGCTTATGCGAATAGTCAAGAATTATGTTTAGGGAAACCGGTTATTACTTGGGAAGAGATTGGAAAAGATACATATATAATCCTTTCTGATGATATGGTTATTGTGAAAAGGTTTGATTCAAACGAACCCGAAGATGAACACTTTCAATGGTGGCATATAAAACAAGCGACAATATATAGTGCAGAAAAAACAACTTATTTCCAATATGAGGAAGAGGCCGATTATACTGCAATTTTTGTTGAAATTGATTCAACTTTGGGTATTAAGGAGGTAGCAATTTATGCAGATGATGAATGCAAGGGAGCGCGGTTGTTGAAAATGACATGGTAATGATCCAAGGTTATCTATCTGATGTTCCTGATGGCACAGAATTAGAATTAAGGACATGGGATAATTCTCGGAAAACTGATAGGGTAGATTTTAATATATTCAATCAAATTTCAAATAACTTTGAACCCACGAATTGTGTTATTAAAGGTAACACTGACTATTATAGAGTTAAATTAGGATTTAATAATGATTCTGATAATAATATCGACACAATAAACTCCTTGACAATTAACAACTATCCTAATCCATTTAATCCAGAGACAACAATCAGCTTCAATAACCCCCAAACCGGGAAAGTTAGCTTGTCTGTCTATAACATCAAAGGACAGCTGGTTAAGGCTCTTTTAGATGATGAAGCAATTGCAGGACCCCATAGTGTTGTCTGGAATGGTAAAGACAACAGAGGAAAGAGTGTGGCTTCCGGTATTTATTTCACTAAAATAAAAACTGGTACTAGTACTCAAACTAAGAAAATGCTATTAATGAAATAGAATAAACATGTCAGAAGTGCTAATATTAGCACTTCTGATTTAGTCTTGTTTTTAGAAGAGAAAACATTAAATATATCTTTAGGAGAACCATGAAAAGGCTATTATCACTATTATTACTTGTTGCACCAATATTTCTTTTTACAGAAACTCTGGAAGTTTCACCTGACGGAACCAAGCCCTATACCATAGTTCAAGAAGCAATAAATCAAGCAGTTTCCGGGGATATAATCTTAGTTTATCCTGGGCGTTATTATGAGAACCTTGATTTAAGTAATCGTAGTGGTCTCACTCTTGCTTCCTTAGAGTACACAACAGGTAATGATAATTATATCTCCGAAACTATCATCGATGGAAGTAATAACAGTGAATCTACCATCCTTTGTTATGAAAATACGATAGATTGTGCTATTCAAGGTTTATCAATTACAGGTGGAAAAGGGAATGATTTTAATGGAGAAGCTCATAATATTATGGGTGGAGGGATTTTTATTTATCAAAATAATTCTTTAACTCTAAAAAGTTTAAACATCTTTGGTAACAGAGCAGCTCTTGGAGGTGGTGTCTCAATTTCTTTTTCATCCAGTGTTTATTTAGAAGATGTTAATATTTATAATAATATAGCACGGTGGAGAGGAGGAGGATTGCTGATAGGAGGGATGCCTAGACAAAGTTATGATATAACATTTTCTCAAACAAACAGATGTAGCATCTATAATAATTTTGCTAATTGGGGTATGGATGTAGATTGGTTTAGAACTTTTAACTACACTGGAGAAATATATCTCAAGAAATTTACTAAATCAACATATGCAAAATATTTTGCTGATTGGTATGAAGTAGATATAGATCATAATCCTGAAGCTAACCCTTATGTAGTTTTTGATGTAGAAGAAGCATTTTTAACTGAGGCTGATTGTAGCCTGTATGTTTCTCCTACTGGAAGTGATGAAAATGATGGATTTACCGAAAATACAGCATTAAAGACTCCGTCGATAGCGATGCAAAGAATATTACCCAATCCTGACAATCCTAATACAGTGTATTTATTAAATGGAGAACATCATAATCTCATTCTGGGTGAATATATGTCTATTTCGGTTAAAGATTATTCAATATTAAAAGGTGTATCACCTGATTTAACTAAGATATACGGTCATAATATGATGTCTGGTTCTTCAATAATCACTTTTGTAAATAATAGTAACTCAGCAACAATCAAGGATTTTTCAATAAGCACTGATATGGCAAGATCTATAGGCGCCTGGAGAGTTTATGATTGTCTTATTGAAAATATTTTAATTGAAGATGTCTCTTGTGAGTGGGGTAATTTTGTAGTTGGAGGACCCAATGCTTCATTTAAAATAAAAGATGTTACGCTCAGAAATGTCCATGCTTTATACTCTGAATTTGGTCCTCGACTGTGGGGTAACGACATTGAAATTGATAATCTAACAGTTCAAGATTGTTATACTAATGAACACTATGATCCCATGAATCAGAGCAATGGAGCTTTAGATATAGATAATAGAGGTACAGCTATTGTTAAGAATAGCACTTTTATCAATAATACACATTATTCGGATACCGGTTTTTCTTTAATTAGGTCAATATGTTGGGGGAATAGCCTTGGAGTATATACAATGTTCAGTAATTGCTTGATAGCAAATAACCGAATTTTTAATAATGGGCAAAATCTTACTATTGTTAGTTCTGAAGCTTGTTTAATAAATAATACAATAGTAAATAATGAATATAGTTGTCAAGGAGCAGTTATTGTTGAAGGAGGGGATTGTTATATGGGTAATAATATCCTCTCAAACAACTATACTAAAGAGCTTACATTTTTTAATAGTGGGGCTATTTTAGAAAATAATCTATTCTCGAGAGAAAATTGTGATAGCTCAATAAATAACTATAATGTAGGCACATTATTGGTTAATGAAAATAATATCTTTGGTCAAGACCCACTTTTCGCAGGAGATGACCCAGCTACTAAGGAGCATTATAGATTATTTGCAGATAATGAGAATGGGTTTTCACCAGCCATAGATGCA
>JBAYZI010000029.1:0-22703 GCA_041672585.1 Cloacimonadales bacterium (SeqCode)
ATTGCCAGATATTTGGTATCAAGAGGAATTTCTGCTTTGGTGAAGATTGAATCCATAATCGCAAAATAACGACCTGTGCGCGGAATAAACCTGGCAGCTGACCTTAATTCGCTATTATATGCCTTTTCAAATCTTTCTAAATTTCTTTCAATTGTCAAATCTATTGTCTGTCTTGCAAATTCCACATGAGTCGGAAAACCTACATCTTTGATTAAGATATTATCTTTAAATTTACTAACCTCAAACAGTAAGGAGTCGATAAGCACATCTTTTTCAGATAATTCACGATACAGTGAGTCTATAGTTGTTTGGTAATTAAAGAGTTCCTGATTTATTTCTGAATCTTGAGCATCTGAATTACCATTGTCTGGAGAAGTAGATTCATCATTATTAGAAGATGACTCATTGGTTAGTTCATTATCATAAGAAGTATTATTATCAGATAGTTTGAAGGTTTCAGTCAAATTTATAAATGAACTGCACCCGCTTAAGAGAAATATTAATAGTAGTAGTAGTAAATATAGCTTATTTTTCAATTAGTCATCCTGTTTCGTAAAATTAATCTTAATTCGTGTGAAAAAGGGTACCCACAAGGGGCACCCCTACGATCATTGTTAATTATTAATTAAAATCATTTCTATTTTTTAGGCAATGCCAATATGGCTCTTGCTTGAGCAGGAGTAGCAATAGGTCTGCCAATCTCCTCAGCAATTCTTCTCATGCGAGCAACTAACTGAGCATTAGAATCAGCGACAACACCTTTATGGTAGTAGATATTATCTTCAAAACCAACTCTGATATGTCCACCAAGAGTCATTGCGGTAAGTGAAGCAGGGATATGATAACGACCAATACCGGCAACAGCCCAAGAAGCTGTAGGCATAAGCTCTTTCAAGTGCTGAGCCATATACAATACATTCTTAGGTGAGCCATTCATACCACCCGGAACTCCAAGCACAAATTGCATGTGCAACGGTTCTGCAACTATCACGCCTCTTTTCACAAGACGTGCAATATAGTCAATCATACCGGATTCATACACTTCCACTTCAGGAACAACACCATATTGTTTAAAAGCTTCAGCTAAACGTTCGATATCTTCAGGAGCATTGGTGAATATTTCATTACCAAAGTTTAGTGTTCCGCCATTTAAGGTACCCATGTCAGGTTTAAGTTGAAGGGGAGCAATTCTTGTGTCAAAAGGAACACCCACAGCTCCACCTGTTGAGATCTGCATAATCACTTCAGGAACTGCCTCACGAATAGCATCGATTGCTTCCTTGAATCTGCCAATATCCTGTGTCGGTTGAGCCTTGTCGTCTCTTACATGTAGATGAATAACTCTCGCACCTGCTTCAAAACAAGCCTTTGCTTCCGCTGCCTGAGCTTCAGGTGTGTAAGGAAGATTAGGTTGATCTTGTGGAGTTGTTTCTGCACCAGTGATTGCTGCAGTTAGAATTAATGGTTCCATTAAATTACCTCTCTATTTTATTTTTAGTTTTTATCATTTTTTATAACTATGAACAGATTAAAATAGTCAAGTTATCCTGTCAAAGAATTTTATTTGATGACTGTCTCAAGCTTCTACATTCTATAGTGCCAACTTTGTTAATATTTGTCCCGGTTTGTGTTTTTTCCTTCTATATTCTTCCCCTATTAGATTTATCTAATAGGCGGGCATTAAATTTTTATATATGTTATCCATAGCTAACAATACTAATTCTGTTTAATAAAAAAATCTCTTAGCACAGCTTTCTTATCTTCTCCTTGGAACCTTAGCAGGTAGCTCGATGAGTTCTCGATGAATGAACGTGATAGGAATGGAGAACCTAAGGGCAGTAAGCAATTAGCAGAAGAAGAGTCTTTAACACAAAAGCACAAAATTACACAAAAATACAAAGAAGAATATATTACCACAGAGACGCAGAGGGCACAGAGAAGAAAGATTAAGACAGATACGAATCCTCTTAAAGTCCGTGTTATTTTGTGGCTAATTCTTCTTCTTATCCGTGAAAATCCGTGTTATCCGTGGCTAAAAAAATAGGGCGGAAACATTCCGCCCTAATATATTCTTTTTGTAAGGGCAAAAAATGTTTCGCCCTTACATTATTTTTACTTCATAAGAATCATTTTCTTGGTTGAGCTAAACTTGCCATTTCTCATTTTGTAGAAGTAAACACCTGAGGAAACGCTTCTGTTTCCCTCATCTTTACCATTCCACACGATTGAATGAGCACCGGCAGTTTGTCGTTCATTAACTAATGTTTTCACAAGTTGACCTTTAAGGTTATAGATATCCAAAGTTACCTGTCCTGCATCTCTAAGATTATAAGAGATAGTAGTTTCAGGGTTAAATGGATTTGGATAGTTTCCTGTTAATCCGGTTACGATGTTAGTAACATCATTACCATTACCTGTTCCGCCCGGAGCAGTAACTTTGAAATTATCCAACATAAACATAAAGGCATCATTGGAAACACATTGGATTGCCACTCTGATAGTTTGACCGGCATAAGCATTTAAGCTGTAGCTGTAATCTGTCCAACTTGCAGGAGCAGAAACGTAAGTATCTCCGGAGATAACATTGAAGTCTTCCAAATTAATTGAACTGGTAGAGACTAAAACATTAAATCTTTCTAAGCCATATTGATCAGTAACAGATTTAGCTGTAAAGGAGAGAGTTCCTTCTTCATCTAAAGTGAATGGACGAGTAATCATCCAATCATTATTAGCAACATCTATTGAAGCAAAGCTGGCTAAATATTTATTTCCATTATAAGCGGTAAATGCTTCTTCTTCGATAGGAGGAGTTGTCATTGCAGGATTAAAGACAATATATGACATTGGTGAACCGGCATTAAGGAAATCAACTTCCTCAATACTATAAGTTTCAGCCTGGTCAACATCGAGAAGGTTCCAATGACCGAATTCTAGGGCAAAATCAGGATAAGTCTCGAAGTTATCTTGAATGATAATTGCACCCGGATCGCCGATTGTAACAGATACTGTATTTGATGGACCTGATTCAACATCGCCATACATAGCAGTAACATAGTACATATAGACACCGTCTGCAGTAATAGGATCTAAGTATTCTTCTACCTCTACTTCTGCAAGCATAGTAGTGTTACGATATACTTTCCAGCTATCAGGGTCTCTTAATTGTTCTACTCTTGTTTCACCTGTAACAACAACGGTTTCACCATTCTCATTAACAAATGTTTTCTTGAAAGCACCGTCAACTTCGTTATCCCAATTTAGCATAACACCACCGTCAATAACTTGAGCAGTTAAATTGTCAGGAGGGTTAATACCTGTAAAGAGAAGGTCAGCACTATTTCGAGCAGTGATATAATTACCTTCAGCACGAGCATTAGGAATTGCCATGATATGACCTGTTTCGAGAGGAATATTTGTTCCGATATAATCAACATCATAGAAAGTAGTTCTAAAGCTGAAGTTAGAAGTACCATCGGAAATGCTATAAACCATGCCATTAGCAAAAGCACTCGGAGCAACAAACATCACATTTGACACTTTAACAACTCTTGATTCATAAGTATCAAAGTTTGACATTAATTGTGAGATACTAACCTGAACAGGAGTAACTATGTTTCCGGTAGAAGTAGCAACAGGACCTACTTGAGTAGGAATAAATTGAGTCATATTACCAAAAATACTTACAGTACCGCGTAAACCTGTAACAGCATCGCCGGTGTTATAAGCTCTATTAAGCACATTATTCATATCATCAATTAGAATACCGGCTGTATTATCTTGGATATATTTCTGATTTCTGAATTCTTGAGCAAAAGTAACAATTACTTCAGTGTTAAGATTGTAGATTGTACCGTCAGTGGCACCACTTCTTAAAGCTGCGACTGAAGTTACATTCACAACAGCAACGATTGTATAGTTGGCAGTTGCAATGTAAGAAGGATCCATACCTGCTGCATAAGCTCTAGCTTTCACAGTTGTAGTGGAAGCAATATTAAGTGCAGTTGTGTAAGGAGTTGAGCTTGCAGTTGGTTCTGTTCCATCTAAAGTATAATAGATAGAAGCACCGGCTGTGGTAGAAGTCATAGTTACGGTAATTGGTTCATTATAAGTACCTGAAGCAGGAGAGAAAACAGGAGTGGCAACGTTATTGACCGGTGCTCCGCCTGTAAACTCATGTGAACCAATGTAACTAAAGTCATCTACATCATACACAAGCCATTCTGAATCATCAGCATTGGAACCGGCTGAAACAGCCCAATCTGTCATACCGACAGTTACGGTAGGCTTTCTGACCAAGGTGTGGTTAAGTGTGGCATCGGCAACACCGGCTACTTCCCAACCAAGTCCCGGATCAGTTTGGTAAACACCAATAGCATCGATCATGACACCATTTAAGAAGAGACCAATTGCATCATTGCCATTAAAATAGGTAACTGTGCTGGTAGCATTTGAAACAGCTAAGATTGCAGCATTAGCTGAAGCGTTAGCCACAACAAAAACTGCACCATCAGCTAAAGTGCCTTCTAAATCTAACTCGTTGTTCCACTCATTACCATTAGATGCAGATTTGAGAACATAAGGAGTTAAATCAACAGCTGCGCCTGTACCATTGAATATCTCAAGAGCCTTATTATTTCCTGTACCTTCAAGATATTCTGAAATAAAGAGATCTTCGGCTACACCTTGAGAACCACCAATGTGAACAGTAACGGCATTTGATGCTGAGGATTCATCAGTACCATACATTGCGGTAACATAATATGAATAGTCGCCATCGGCTAAACCATTATCTGTATAAGTTAAAACTGCTACGCCCACTTGAGCTAAGTAAGCAGTATTTTTGTATATTTTGTAACCTGTAACATTATCTGCACCGGCTGGAGCTTGCCAGGTTAAAGCGACTGAGTTTTCAGTAACTTGAGCAGCTAAGTTTCTTGGAGCAGGGTTTATTACAGGACCGAAAGTAAAATCTGCTACTGATCTTGCAGTAAAGAATTGACCTTCAGCTCTTGAATTTGGAATACCAAGAACTGTGCCAACACCTTCAGGAATAGCAGTCCCGATATAATCAACATCATAGAAGGTACTTCTAAAGTTGTAGTTGGCAGTGCCTTGAGTCATTTCATAAATCTCTCCGTTAGCAAAGCTTCCGGTAACATTAAAATGGGTATTTTCCAGAGCAACTAATCTTGCTGCATAAGTGTTAAAGTTAGCAGTTAACTGAGCAACAGTAGCAACAACAGGAGTTATTACATTATTTGTAGATGAGATAGAAGTAATGTTCTGTACAGGAGTGAATTGGATCATTCCACCAAACTCACTTAGTGTACCTTTAAGTCCTGTAACTCCATCTCCAACAGTAATAGGAGTTGTGATTACACCGTTTATATCATCAACTAAAATACCTGCACCGGCATCTTGCACATAGCGTTGGTTACGATATGTTTGGGTGAATGAAGCGATAGCTTCGCCGGTAAGGTTATAAACAGTTCCGTCAGTGCTTCCTAATTTCAATGCAGAAATCGTAGCAACATTTTGAACTGTGAGGATTGTATAGTTGGCAGTAACTACAAAAGAGGGATCTAAATCAGCAGCATAAGCAATTGCTTTGATAGTTGTAGTAGTAGCTACATTAATAGGTGCTGAATACATTGTTGAAGAAGCAGAAGGATCTGTTCCATCTAAAGTATAGTAAATAGAAGCGTTCGGGGTTGCAGAAGAAATGACAACGCTGACCGGTTCGATATATGAACCAGGAGCAGGGTTAAATGTTGGCATGGCAACATTATTACTTGAGCCACCATTAAAATCATGGAAACCAATATGAGCAGTATCATTATTGGCATACACTATCCACTGAGAATTAGCTTCATTGGTTCCTGCAGAAATAGTCCAATCTATAACACCTTGATCAACATCAGGTTTTCTAACTAAAGTGTGATCTTTAGTTCCATTGGTTACGCCGGCAACTTCCCAGCCATCACCCGGATCTCCTTGACCTGCTATACCAATAACATCAATTAAGACGCCATTCTTGAACAAGCCATAAGTATCATCACCATTGTGATTAATGAGAGTTGGAGTGGCATCAGCTACAGCGAGAATATCCGCATGAGCGTCAGCGTGAGCAAGAACTAAAACATCGCCATCAGCTAAAGTAGCCATGACATCACTAAGTGAGTAAACAGTTGTTTCAGAATAGGCTCCACCGTTTAAGCCATACTTGATAGTATATTGGGATAGATCGATAGCAGCACCGGTTCCGTTGAAGATTTCGATAGCTTTATTGAAAGAGCTACCTTCAATATATTCTGAGAAGAAAAGATCTACTGCACCTGTAGGAGGAGGAGGAGTTACACCACCTTCAACACTTCCGGAATAGACAACTTGGTTCTTACCAACAGCAATAACATTGTTACCCCAGCCGGCAATATCCATAATTCTCACAGGATTGAAAGTTGTTTCAGGAAGAGAAATCTGTGCCCAAGTAGCACCATTATCTTCTGATTTCATCAATGCCCAAGTGGTTCCTAAATTAGAAGGATCAGAACTGTAACCACCGGCAACTAAAGTGCCATTATCTGCTTCATAAATAGTGAATAAGTTAGCATTAGCAGATTCTGTAGCTAAAGACCAATCAGCAGCAGTTGCACCACCATTTGTTGTGTAGTAAATATCGCCATTGGTATTAACTAACACGCCGTGGTTAGCATCAGTAAAGTGAATATCATTAATATTAGAGCTGCCTACATTAAGTGAAGAGAAGGCTGTTCCATTAGAAGTTTTGTACAAGACACCATTCTTACCACCTAAGAAGATGTTATTTTGATCAAAAGCGTAAGCAGAATAGATGTTATCGTTGGCATTAATACCTGTTAAAGTAATAGGTGTCCATGTAACACCGGCATTGGTTGTTTTAGCAGCTACGGAAGCAAAACCAAAAACCCAACCTGTCATTTCATCAAGAAATTCAAAAGTGTACATTGTTTTAGAAGAAGCAACACCGGGGATTTGATAACCTGTCCAGGTATTTCCACCATTAATAGTGCGATAAATTACGCCGGTAGTCTTTCCTGTTACCATTCCTACATTAGCATTGAAGAAATGAGAAGTTTGCAATAAGCCTACAGCATTATCTTCAAGTGGTTGCACAAAGATTTTATCATAAGTTGTACCAGCATTAGTGGTTTTAAAGATAGTACCTTTATCACCAACTAAATACCAATTGTTTTGATCAATGAGAGAAATACTGTAATTGTCCACAGAACTAACTGTCTTTTCTACCCAAGTAGCACCATCAGTAGATTTAGCAACTGTTCCATAGAAACCTGCAAGCATTACTTGACCATTAGCATCATAAATCACATCTTGACTATTATATGCCCAGTCATTTTCAACAACTTGTACAGTTTGCCAGGAGTTAGTAGTTTTAACCACAAGTCCACCCCAACCCACTGCATAACCTTCACTTCCGTTCATAGCTATACCGTTTAATCTCGAATTAACTAAGGTCTCGTGATGGTTCCAAGTTGTGCCGTTGTCAGGACTATAACTAATAGTACCACTATCACAGGCAACTACAACTAAATTACCATATTGTTCAACAGCAAAGTTGGTTAATTCGCCTGGGGTACCGATAGGTAATGCTGTCCAAGTTGTACCAAAGTTAGTTGTTTTAAGAAGTTTGGCTACGCCTGGAGTACCTTTATTACAAGCAATGTAACCGGTACCTGCTGTATTCATTGAGATTCTATAATAAGTGTCATTGTTTGGTGTAGTTTGCAGAACCCAAGTTTGACCATGATCAGCTGAATAAGCAACTTTTCCGCTAGTTCCTACTGTCCATATTTTACCATCTGCATGATAAGCAATGCCATTAGCATCATCAGTGCCAAAAAGAGCAGCCACTTGAGGGGCTTGAGTCCAGGAAGCACCACCATTAGAAGAGAGAAGAATCATTCCATCTTCGGAGGCGAGGGCTACATGGTTTTGATCAGCAAATGCGACATCGTTAGCATCATTATAAACGCCGGTGCCAACATTATAAGTTGGAGTCATGACAAAGTTAAAGTTTTCGCCATTATCTGTAGAAAATCCTACACCACCGCTTCCTCCACCTAATACTACATTATTTCCAAATCTGTCCATAGAGAACATATTCACCGGAAATTGTGCTTGTCTATCTAATTGCCAAGAGAAGAGCGAGACAGCAATAGTCAAAATCGAGAACATAATTATTATTCTTTTCATAATTCCTCCAAATTGAATTATCATTCTTTATACTAATATATCTAATCATTTATAATTTGGCAACTCTTTTTCTCTTAAGTTCTATTATATCCTATTATACAGACTTAAGGAAAAGAGTAAAGGGGAAATTTAATCCCCTCACAATACTAAATCTATTTTGTGATAACAGTACCGGTTTTGCCGGCAAAAGCATCAGCTATTCTTTCAATAGAGGTGATAATTACCTTGCTACCACCGTTCTTAATAAAACCAATCGCAGCTAATATTTTAGGTCCCATACTTCCCTTAGGGAATTGACCTTCATCATAATATTTCTGAGCTTGGTCAGCTGTAAGTTCATCTAGTGCTATCTGATTAGGCTTGCCATAATTAATAGCAACTTTATCTACACCGGTCAAGATAACTAAGAATTCAGCACCAATCTTCTCTGCCAAAAGAGCAGAAGCAAAATCTTTATCGATCACAGCATCAACACCTTCTAAAGTGCCGTCTGCTTCTCTGACCACAGGAATTCCACCACCACCACAGGCAATAACAATCTGGTTATCATCTACTAACTGCTTTATTGTAGAGGCAGGAATAATATCTATCGGCATAGGAGAAGCTACTACTTGTCTGAATCCACGACCTGCATCTTCGATAATGTTCCAACCGAGTTCAGCTTCTAATGCTTTGGCTACTGCTTCAGTATAAAAAGGTCCTACCGGTTTTGTGGGGTTCTGCATACTTGGGTCATCTTTAGAAACCACAACTTGCGTATTTATAGTTACTACCTTGTTGGTAATTCCCTCTTTAATCAGCTTATTCTGCAAGCTTTGTTCAATCATATAGCCCATAGTGCCTTCTGTAGCAGCTACTAAAACACCTAAAGGTAGCGGAGCAACACCTTTCTCCATACCAGCATTATGCTGAATCAACATATTACCAACTTGAGGACCATTCCCATGCGAAATGGCTAATTGATACCCCTGTTTGATTAACTCAACAACTCCACCCAGACTATCACGCGTGTTCTTAAACTGCTCTGCGATAGTACCCTTCTGACCAGCTTGTATAATAGCATTTCCGCCTAAAGCCAAGACTGCTTTCTTTGCCATCTATTCCTCCAATAATTATATTTTAATAGAAAAAACAAGGAGACTCACAGTGGTGGGTCTCCCTTTATCCAAATAAATATTACTAATTTATTTTGTCAATAACTTAGAATCCTTTTTCTTTTAAAATATCGGCAAGAGTTGGTTTACCTATTTCTTGAAGTTCATAAGTAACTCTCACAGAAGGCTTTTTGATGTTCACTATTCTTCTTAAATCGATAGGAGTACCGATAACAACAGCATCACATTCAACAGCATTAATTGTCTCTTCCAAATCTTTTATCTGTTGATCTCCATAGCCAAGTGCCGGAAGAAGAATACCGATATTCGGGTAGTGTGCAAAAGTGTCTGCAATCTCGCCAACAGCCCAAGGACGCGGATCTACAGTGTCGGCAACTCCACATTTCCAGGCAGCCACCATACCTGCTCCGTAGGTCATTTCACCATGAGTAAGAGTTGGACCATCCTCAACAACTAAGACATGCTTATTAGCAATGATAGAAGGATCTTCCACAAAAACAGGCGAAGCAGCTTCTATAATTATGGCAGTGGGATTAATAGCATGACAGTTTTTCCTAACTGCATGAACTTCAGCGGCATCAGCTGAATCTATTTTGTTAATAATGATAACATCAGCTAATCTGACATTTGTTTCACCGGGATAATAGGAGATTTCATGACCGGCACGATGTGGATCTACAACAACTATTTTGAGTTCTTTATCTGATGTATAGAAAGGAGTGTCATTATTACCACCATCCCATATAATTACATCAGCTTCTTTTTCAACTTCTCTGACAATTGTTTCATAATCTACACCTGAATAAATAATGCTCCCCATCTCAATATGAGGTTCATACTCTTCCATCTCTTCAATTGTACAATCGTGGGTTACTAAATCTTGTAAAGTCTCATATCGTTGCACTTTTTGTTTTACTAAATCTCCATAAGGCATGGGGTGTCTAATAGACACAACTTTGAGACCTTTGGCTTTAAAATACCTGACAACAGTTCTGGTCGTTTGTGATTTGCCACAACCTGTCCGAGCAGCACAGACTGTTACTAATGGCTTGGTGGTTTTGATAGCGGTATTTTTTTGTCCCATCAACATAAAGTCAGCACCTGCAGCATTCACTAAGGAAGCACTGTGCATGACTCTTTCATAAGGCAGATCGCTATAAGCTAAAACTACTAAGTCAATGTCGTGTTCTTTTATTAAGCTCGGAAGCTTTGACTCCGGTAGAATGGGAATACCGTTTGGATATAAAGATCCGGCTAATTCAGCAGGATATCTTTTATCGTCAATACCGGGAATTTGTGTAGCCGTAATTGCAATAACTTCATACTGTTCATTATCTCTAAAGAAAGTATTAAAGTTATGGAAATCTCTACCGGCTGCACCCATGATAATTACCTTTTGTCTCATACGTACACTCCTTTGACTAACTTGTGATACCTAAATATGAAGATATATTTTGAGTTGTCAAGAAAAAGTTGTAAGTTTTATTCACAAAACTTCCAACAAAAGCAGAGACCTTGATTATAGGCTAATCCCTTGGGGTAAAATAGTTTCAAACCTGCTGAAATATATTTTAGAGACTGTAAGAATAGGTGATATATTCAGAAATATTGTAGTGATGAAAAGTGATTTTGGGTAAAATGAGAGTAAATAGTAAGGTAAAAGATTATGGTGATAATACAGGAGCTTATTTAGGGGAATAGAAAAGCATTTTGTGGAAAATAAACTACAAAAAGAACAGGAAGACTGAAAATAGTCTTCCTGTTAATGTATTGTTATATAGCAGTTATTCTGTCTTTTCGGGAGCTTCTTCTACTACTTCAGCTTCAGGAGTTTCAACAACTTCTTCAACTACTATATCTTCTTCTTTTGTTGCTTCTGCAATTTCTTCAACTTGAGGTGCAGCAACTTCTTCAGCTTGTTCAGGAGTTTCTTTTGCCTCTTCAGTTGCGGCAGCTTTAGCTTCTGCTCTAGCTTTAGCCTCTGCAGCTTTTTTAGCTTTAGCTTCTGCAATTGCTGCAGCTTCTATAGCATCACTAGCTCTTTTAGCTTCTTTTTTAGCTTCTGCTTTAGCTTTTCTAACTTCTTTCTTCTTCATAATCTCTTCATGTTGAGATTTATGATAATCAATATAAGTATTTAAACTGTCTTGATCTCTTGAGAAGAAAAATGCTTTAACAGAGAGGATTAATCTTCTGTTATCCATATCAAGTTCGATAACTTTTAGAGGAATCTCCTCGCCTACTACAAAATAGTCGTCAGGATTTTCTAATTTAGGGATAGCAAGATGAGAAACCGGTACAAATCCTTCAACTATATCGCCGTCAGAATCGATATCAACTAAGATACCTTTAGGGATAAGTTTGGAAATCTTTCCTATTAATTCAGTATTAAGAGGAAGTTTTTCATTTAGCGATTGCCATGGATCTACATGAAGTTGTTTGATACCAAGAGCCACTCTGTGGAGAGTTTTGTCAATTGAAAGCACGACAGTTTCAACTTCTTGGTTCTTTTTGAAAAGATCTTTAGGATGATAGATTCGTTTTGTCCATGAAATATCAGACACATGAACGAGTCCATCAATACCATCTTCAACTTCAACAAACACACCGAAGTCTGTCAAACTCTTAATCTTTCTCTTAAGAATTGTACCTTCAGGGTATTTCATATCAATAGCAACCCATGGATTTGCATCCATTTGCTTAAGACCTAAAGCAATTCTCTTTCTATCTTTATCAACAGAAAGAATGATAGCTTCAACAGTCTCATCTAATTTAAGAATTTGGTTAGGATGAGTGATTTTCTTAGTCCAAGACATTTCGGTAATATGAATAAGACCTTCCACGCCTGGTTCTAACTCAATAAAGGCACCATAAGGGGTTAAATTAACAACTTTACCTTTAGCTTTTGTTCCTTCATCATACTTGTTCTCAATGTTTTCCCATGGTTGAGGTACTAATTGTTTTAAGCCAAGTGAGACTTTCTCGCCTTCAGCTTCGTAAGCAGTTACTTTAACTTTTAGCTTGTCGCCAATGTTTAAAATATCTGATGGGTGATTAATCTTGCCCCAGGACATATCGGTAATATGTAATAATCCGTCGATACCGCCTAAGTCTATAAACGCACCGTAGTTGGTAATGTTTTTAACTTCACCTTCGAGTTCTGCACCAACTGCAATCTTTTCGCGTAAATATTCTCTTTTTTCTGTTAGCTCTTCTTCCAATACATCCTTACGGGAAACAATAATATTCTTTCTGTCCGGATCCAATTTAATAATTTTGACATTGGCTGTTTTACCAATAAACTGATCTAAATTTGGAATAGGCTTAAGAGCAATCTGAGAACCTGGTAAGAAGGCTTCTAATCCGAAGACTTCTACAATCATGCCACCTTTCACACGGCGTCTGAAAATACCTTCAATAACTTCTTCTTTTTCAAAGGAAGCTTGTAATTTCTGAATATTCTCTTGGAAATCTGCTTGCTTTTTGGAAAGTCTAACCTTTCCTTCTCCATCCTCAACCTTGACAATAAACACTTTAATATCGGTACCGACTTCCGGTGAACCGGAGTAAGTAAATTCAGAAATAGGTATAGAACCTTCTGACTTGTATCCAATATCTACTAAAACTTCGCGATCATTAACACTTACTACTTTACCGGTTACAATCTGACCGGACTCATAGTTAGAGAATGAATCATCATACATTTTTAGCATGTCTTCATTGCTAATTTCATTCATTTTCGACATTTCATGCTTTTCAGCACTGTTTTCAACTGCAGTTTCTGCAGCTACCTGAGTTACGACTTCTTTTTCTTCGTTAAGACTCATCGGGTTTCCTCCTTAAACACAGGAATATCGTTAATAGAATTCACTATCTTCACACTCCCGCTTATATTAATAATATTATTATAAACTTCTATAATTAAATCATCAGGAGTCGAAGCTCCTGCACTGATTCCAATTCTTTTCTTATCAGCAAACCACTCTATATTAAGTTCTTTCTTTGTTTCAATATGGTGAGTCTCAGCGAATTCTTGAGATATCTTGGCTAACATTCTAGTGTTAGAACTCATTTTTCCACCAACAATTATCATAAGGTCACTTTCTTGGGCTAAATTCTTTGTAGAATTCTGCCTAATAGTGGTAGCGTTACAAATAGTATTAACAATATGCAACTCAAAAGTTGTGTCAAGTATTTTTTCAACTAATTTCTTAAATGTTGAAAAAGTTTGAGTTGTTTGAGAAATTAAAGCGACCTTTTTTGCCTTCAAATCAGGGATTTCTTCAACACTGTCAACCACGATAAAATCACTAGATAAATAAGAAGTTAGAGCTAAAACTTCAGGATGATCCTTTGTGCCAAAGACAACAATAAAGTATCCCTCTTGCGATAATTTAGCTCCGGTTGAAAGTAATTTAGCCACATAGGGACATGTAGCATCAATAATATCAACATTTTTCTCTAACAACATCTTAATAGATTCTTTAGAAATCCCGTGCGACCTAATAATTGCCGGGGTTCCTTCAATCTCATTAATATCATCTATCGAGTGAATATCCAAATCTTCAAGCCTTTTGACAACTTGCGGATTATGAATAATCGGTCCGATAGTAACTAACTTCTCACCTCTTTTCTGAGCTTCATCTTCAGCAATCTTAATTGCTCTTTTCACACCAAAACAAAAACCGGAGTTTTTAGCTAATCTTACAATCATTTCTTTAATCCATTAATTATTTCTAAGACATCATGCGATAACTTTCTATAACTATCTTTATTATTTTCCATATTTTCATAGCTACTTTTAGCAAGTGGCTTACCAATATATAATCGGAGCTTTTTAATTCTAAAGAGACACTGGATAAGATGATTACTGTTAGCTAAATAGATAGGAAGTATTTGTGAGCCGGTATTCATTGCTAATAAACCGATTCCCGGTTTAGCAGTGAAAGATTTTCTTGAGCCTTCTGGGAAGATAACTATTGCTTCTTCATTATTGAGGATCTCATTAACCTTGGCAAGAGCCCTTTTATCTACAACTCCTCTTCTTATAGGAGTGGCGCCAAACTTGGAAATAACCCAACCCATGGGCTTGAATTTGAATAGTTCCTCTTTCGCCAAAAAATGAAGATAAACAGGCATTGCGCTACCTATAATAGGCGGATCAAAATTTGACATGTGATTAGAAGCAACTATACATCTCTGTTTAAGCACCTCGACATAATCACACTCGGCAATAATCTTCAATCCAAAGATATATTTAAACACCAGTTTAGCTGTTCCTGAAATAAAATGGTAGCATGTTTTCATGATTTATTCCTAATAATGTCTAAGATTTTCTGTACTTGTTGAGAAATTGTTAAGTAAGTAGAATCTATTATAATAGCGTCATCAGCTTGTTTGAGGGGAGCAATAGCACGGTGAGAATCACTATAATCGCGTTCTGCTATTTCTGCTTCAACTTCAGCCAAGCTCTTCTGAGAACCATTGGCTTTCTCTTCTAAGAATCTTCTTTTAGCTCTCTCTTTAAGTCCCGCTATCAAGAAGAATTTAAACTCTGCATCAGGGAAGACAACTGTGCCGATATCTCGACCATCCATCACTATCCCCTTATTTTCGCCAAGTTTACGCTGTAAGTTAGTCATACCGTCGCGTACAACACCTATTGCCGAGATAGCAGAAGCTAATTGCCCGACATGTGGTTCGCGAATCTGTAAAGAGACATCTTCCCCATTTAGCAAAACAGTGTTGTTTGGTAAAGAGTACTTTATCTCTACCTTAATAGTCTGCATCATTTGGGTCAGAGCCGGTTCGTCATTTAAGACGATACCCTCACGAAAAGCCTGCAAACCGCAAGCCCTATACATGGCTCCAGTGTCTAGATAGACATACTCCAAAGCTTTGGCTAACTCTTTAGCAGTGGTGCTTTTACCTGACGAGGCAGGACCATCAATAGCTATAATGAACTTATCTTTTGTTATATTTTTATCCATAATAAACGAATTTGTGGAATCGGTAAAATAAGTCAAACCTTTTTATTTAAAAATATAAAAGTGGAAATTTAAGCGGTATTTTCTGGAAGGGCGAAAGCTGTTTCGCCCTTACGGTAATTATTTATCCATGTATTCAGTCATAATAGTAAAGTAATCTCCCACCCATTTCGGCGGATTAGCTAATGGTTCAGTTCCCATCCACGCAGCATAAGAATCTTCATGTTCAGGAGCAAAGCCGTGCATACCGGGTAAAGAATTAACTCCCATATCGGAAGGTACTATCTGGACTCCGGGATCCATCAAGAGAATCTCTTCCCCATACATATTATCAGCAAAATCAATACCGTAGTTAACTTTTTCTTCCTGTGTCAAAATATGAGAATGCGGTATCTTTGCAGCTTTTTTCATGATATGCTCTCTACATTTGTCATTGATAAACCAGAAGTGAACCATGGTAGAGTCGTAACTTGCCACATAATCACGTCCAAACTTGAAGTCTAAGCCTTCAATCTCAGTTTTAACATCTACTTCATGAGTAAGAGTTGTCATTCCGTGATCAGACATCACAAAGAGCGAGTAATCCTCATAATGTTTTTCTACCTCTTTAACCATCTCTTTAATCTGGTGGGAATACCAATCCAATTTAGCTTGAATTAGGGCTGCTCCATCTTTGGTGATTTTGTGGAGAAGTCCATCCATTGAAGCAGTATAAAGGAAGGCAAATTCAATTTTCTCTTCCTGAATATCTTTTGTCAGAGCATCGATATTCTCTTTTTCGGAAAGTCGCCAATTGGAGATATGATAGGGTATTTTCTTCTCTTCCAAGACATCAGCTAAGTTCTTAGTTGGGGCTAAACCACCCGGAACAAAAAGGTCTTTCTTTTCTATATAATCAAAGTAGGGTAATCTATCAAACGGCATGGAGTATAATTCAAAATAGCCGGTATAATTATTTCTCTTTTTAATTATTCTAGATAATTGGTGCCTGACTCTCCATCTGTCAAAGATAGATTTAGGTAAGAATTTGAGATATTTAAACGCTTTAAAAGGACTCTCTTCAGGATTGTAGTAATAGAAGCTTAGATGCTTGTGTTCTTGAGGAGTTTTGCCTGTAAGAATGGTTGGTATGGCTGTGCATGAATACCCAAACTGCATTTGTGCCGGATAACGATGTGGTAAAAGGTCTTCCAGAAAATTATGCTTCTTCTGAATCTCCCACCCGAAAGCATCTATGAACATAAAGATTGAAATTCTTGGCTTCATTTTGGTCTCCTTAAAGTCTCTTTTAGTGATAATATATTATAATCCCTGCTTATTGCTAACATTATTTAGCTAAAACAAAACGGGCTACTTTTCAGTAGCCCGTTTTTGCAATATTTAGTTAAGCTATTTAATTAGTTAGCTTCAACTCTAGCACCATTTACAGGGATGTAATTGGTTTCAATCTGGATGTTATTAGGGTTAGATTTAACTCTCTTGTCGCCATAATCAACATATTCAGATTGGTTAAGGTGAACAGTAATGTTCATAACTTCAGATGCATAACCTGCGTCATCAACTATTTTCACATTCCAAAGACCTTCTTGAACTGTCCAAGCGAAATTACTACCAGGAGTAATAGATCCAGCCATGTAGTCAGGACCCCAGTTTGTAGCAGATTGAGTAATATAAACGCCGGTGATATTATCAGAAGTGTTATTTACTACAAATATTGCTCCACCTTGAGCATTCATTTCAAAAGCATAGTATGATTGTGCTTCATAATCTAAAGTAAGAGTTTCAGCAAATAAATAGAGTCCGTTATAGTTGAAATCAACCATAGCGCCAAATTCTTCGCCTAATTCTCTGTTTACGATTCCATTAACAGCAACTGTGTTAGTAGCTTCGTTATCGAGCTTATAAGTTATAGCAGAAGCAGTTTTGTTTTCTAATGCGAATACTTTTTTGTCATAAATAACCGGAGTTAAATTGTTATCAGTAACAACGACATCACTCATGAATTCCATTTCATCAGTTTCAAGTCTAACACTAATAGTGTATGTAGCAGGGTCTTTTAGGACAAAAATAGTTTCGCCTGTTGCTAAAGGTTGTGAAATTAGATTATTTCCGGTAGAAGTACCGGTGTAGATTCTAATATCTTCAATAGCAAAGTAGTAGTCGTTTCTCAAGGAAATAACACCACCGTCAGCGAGAATTTCTGTTTGAGTTGTTTTGCCTTTATTAATAGTGACTGTTCTTTCCATGTTAGCAGGAGCAACAAAGATACCCATTACATTATAGTTAACAATTATTTGATTTTGGTCATTAACAAAGATATTGTTATCAAAAGTGTAACCATTAGTTTCGCCGGCAACAAGAGTGTTTTCGGTTCCGTCAATCATAATTGTAATTTCACCATTAGTTGTGTTTTTAAATGAGATCTGGGTAACCTTATCATCATCTTTATCATCACCACAACCAACAAACAACAATGCTAAACTTAATACAAGCATTAATACAAGAATTTTTTTCATTCTTTTCTCCCTTTTTTAATTTAATTAAAATCTTTAAACAAACATTGTATATATAATAAATAATTGCTATTTTTCTGTCAATTACTTTTATAGTTATTTATCCTTTTATAAAATAGCCAAATTTTGTTGATAATGCAACTTATTTTTTATCTTTATCTTACTTTTATAATCCGGATAAAAAAAATGATTAATTTCAGAGCTTTAAAGTCATTGTCAAGCGACTTTAACCGGACTTACTCTAGTTGTCCAATTCATATTCGAAAACAGAACAATGAACCAGTAGAAGTACCTTGTAAGAGCATTCCATTTCTGATAATAAAGTTATATTTTTATCATTTATGTAAAATAGGGGCGTGGTTAATACGCCCCTATAATAAGTTTAGTTCAAGCTACATAAAGCTTTTTTATAATCAGGTTCTTGCACTATTTCCGGAACTAATTCATTATAAATCACTTTACCTTTTTCATCAATAATCACCACACTTCTCGCCATCAAGCCTGCCATAGGTCCATCAACAATCTTCACTCCATAGGCTTGAGAAAATGCTTCGCCTCTCATTTCACTGAGTGTGATAACATTCTTTAGGCCTTCAGCTCCACAAAATCTTGCTTGAGCAAAAGGTAAATCGCGAGAAATACACAAGACCACAGTGTTTTCCAAGTTATTAAGTTCTGCATTAAATTTTCTTACAGAAGTAGCACAAACCGGTGTATCCAAGCTTGGGAAGATGTTCAAAACTACCTTCTTACCTTGATAATCACTTAGTTTAGCTTCACTTAAATCATTCTTAACTAACACAAAATCAGGTGCTTTATCTCCAACTTTCGGTAAATTACCTATACTATTTATTGCATTTCCTTTTAAAGTTATCTTTGCCATCTCTATCTCCTTTTTATTTATATCTAATTTTGTAGTTAATATAAATTATTATTGTTCTTTAGCAAATTAATTATTATAAAACTTAACATTATAATAAGAAAAGTGTTGACCTTTCATAATGCTAAGATATATCTTGAATTAAAATTATAAACAGTTGGAGAATATGAAAAGAGTATTAGACAGAGATGAATCACTTAAGCAATTAGACTGGCTGATCGAGATCTATAATAATATTGATAAATCACTACAACATAATGCCTTAGAACTTAGAAAGTGGTTTGAAACTTTCTATTATTTGGTGAGTAAAGATTTTAAAGAGAGTTTTGGTGCCTTCTATAACAGGTTCAAGCATTGCAATGAGTTTTACAATTTAGAGAGTAGTTTGGTAGCAGAACTTGATGGGATAAGAATCTTTTTAAATAAAGTAATTCATGGAGATATAGAAGACCCAACTTCTCAACAAATTGATGCTATTTGTTTCTTCTTTTATGAATTGTATAAGATATTCAGTCAAGAAGATGAGCAAGACAAGAAGTTTGAGGCAATTCTTGCAAATACGGAGCTTTATCATTTCACCAAGATTAAGAAGAGCACTCACAAACATGTTTCAGAATTAACTATCAGCGTAGAGAGCTTTGAACTTGTTAAACAAGATGATGGCAGATTTAAGAGCGAGATAGTCGGTTATGATTTGCTTAGCGAAGAGACCGTAACCGTGCTGGTGTGGGATCTTAATGAGAATGAGAATATGAAAGATAGTTTCAAGTATGGCAAGAAGATAGGTAGTATTGCGAAATTACTCTGGATCGGGTGTACTGTTGCTTTCTATAATATTAAGCAGAATAGTGAAAAGAACACTGTTTTCTTCTCTCAGAATAATACAACCATTGTAATAGAGCCTGATTTCCTCGTGGATGCTTCAACAATTGCCAAGTGTTTTCAGGTCAATTCAGCATTTCATAAAATAGCTTTAATTTCTCTCTTTGATCGCGTGGACATCTCCATTCCTATAGTGATTGGTAACTTCGTTAATCAGATGTTAGACAGGTTTATAGCTACCAAACAGACAGATTTCGAAACGGTTTTTAAGGAGTGTGTTCACTCTTCTGTGCTTACTTCGTTGAGCTTGGGGGTTTCTAAACTTCTTGAGATTATGAAAACCATCAAGCAAGCTCACTATCCCAACTTGCTCAATCTCTGTGAGAAAATAAAGGATTATGATATTACGACAGAACCTACTTTCTTTGCACCTGACTACGGTTTATTTGGTCGTCTGGACGGACTTATTGAGGGTGAAACTGATGATTCTAACCGGCTCTCTATCTTTGAATTGAAATCCGGTAGTGTACCAAAGTATAATGTGTGGATTAATCACGCTGTGCAGGTCTATATTTACGATATGCTATTGAAAAGCAACTTTGGGGAGAGCAGAACCGGTAGCTCCATGATATTTTACAGTAGTGATCAGCAAGGAGAACTTCGGGTAGTAACCCCTGCTCCTTTTATGGAACAACATATCTTGATGGTTAGGAACTGCTTGGTTAGTGAATATAAAGCTTTGGCAGAAGGTAGGTTAGAAATATTAGCTTATCTAACAAGCATTGATATTAACCGGATACCCAAGTTTTCTCAGTCGCGGTTTGAAGTAATTCAGGCTTGCGTTGGTCGGTTATCGCCGTTAGAAGCAAGTTACTTCACCAACTATTTGGGCTTCTTATTTAGAGAGATTTGGGCAGTGAAAACCGGTATCTATACCCAAAGCAGAGATTTGAATTCTACGAATCTGGGCTTTAGTTCTTTATGGAAAGCTCCGCTCATTGCCAAAGAAGGGAATCAAAGAGTGCTGACCGGTCTCAAATTTCACACTCAATCTGAAAATGAATTAATCTTTGAGCGTACTAAAGAGAAAGCCACGCTTAGCTTGCGCAATAATGATAGGGTAATTCTCTATTCTCAGCAAGATGGCAAGCTAAGTCAGGTTTTGAAGTGTACTGTTACAGCTATTGAAGCTGATTTGGTCTATTTACAACCTAAAAATGCTGAAATCAAAAAAGAGCTGTTTTCCCTTAATAATGAGTGGATTATCGAAAATGATAGTAGCGATGCCAACCTTTATGGACTGATAGGTTCTCTGGGTGAATTTATCCAGTCGTCGCAAGAGAATCGGGATTTGCTGTTGGGTATTCAAGAACCTCAAGTTGACCCTGAATTCAACTATCAAGATGCAGATGATTATTTAAATTCTATCATTCAAAAAGCTCTCTCTGCCAAAGATTACTTCTTATTGCAAGGACCTCCCGGAACCGGAAAAACCTCTTCCTTCCTCATGAAATGTATCTCTTATTTATATCACAAGAGCCCTGAGAAAGTGATGATTCTCTCCTTTACGAACAGGGCGATTGATGAAGTGTGCCTTAAACTCAAGCAGAATAATTTGCCATATCTGAGAATTGGAAATATTAATAATGAAGATGTCTATTCTCTTGCGGATTTAACTTCATCCCATCATAAACTGCAAAACATTGCTGATGAGATAAATACAATCAGGATATTCTGTTCCACAGTGGCGAGTTACCATGCTAATAAGAACTCTCTGCATACTTTAATCAGCTTTGACACTCTCTTTATTGATGAAGCTTCGCAGCTCTTAGAACCTGAACTAATTGGGATTACCAAGAACTTCAGTAGATTCATCTTAATAGGAGACCAGAATCAGCTTCCGGCGATTAGTATTCAAGCTGAGGAGTACCAACAATGCTCTGACCCAATGCTCAATTCTATTGCAATTCATAATTTTAAGCAATCTCTCTTTGAAAGATTATTCGCCAATGCAGTCAATAAAGGTTGGGAACATGCCTATCACACTCTGACTTATCACTACAGAATGCATCAGGATATTGCTGATTTGATTAATGGAAACTACGAGAATATGCTCAGGACTAAAATTGAACGACAAACTTCTCATGATTTCTTAGCTACTTATCAAGATTTAGAGAACCCGATTGTTAAAATGGTTCTTAGTAAAAGCAGATGTATTTTTATTGATATTCCTGATATGAAGAGTAGCAGAGTTTCAGCTTTAGAAGCCCAAGTTGTGGAAAGATTACTACACTTGATAAGTTCTAACTACCATACTAACTTCACTAAGGAAAGTGTAGGGGTAATTTGTAATTGGCGTTCGCAAATCAATCTGATTAAGGAAGTTACGCATAATATTCCTAATCAGGAATTGATTACTATAGACACGGTTGAGAGATACCAAGGTTCGGAGAGAGATATTATTATTTATTCTCTAACTGTTAATTATCACCATCAATTAGAATTGTTACAATCGCTTTCGCCAAATAGAAAAGTTGACAGAAAACTTAATGTTGCACTTTCTCGTCCTAAGGAGCAAATTATTATAATTGGAAACGCAAAATTGTTAAGTGCTTTACCGCAATATGCTTCTTTACTAGAAAGAATAAAACGCTCGTACCTGTATATTAGTTTTAATCAGGCACGCGAATTGTTCTTGAATTAATTGGAGATTAATATGAAAATAAATAATGACTGTATCTATTTTAGAGGAGATGTACCGTGCAAACCGCATAAGGAACACGGCTATCACTGCTCTAATTGTCCTGAATATAAAAGCTTTGAACAACAAATCTTAATCATTAAGCTAGGTGCCAGCGGTGATGTTCTGAGAACTACGCCAATTCTGCACCATATTAAAAAAGCCTTTCCTGCTGCTCATATAACTTGGATTACCAAGACTATTGAGTTTGTCCCGAAGTCTCATGTGAACACTATTCTGCAATGGAATACAGATAATATTCTGTGGCTGTTAGCCAGGAAGTTTGATATTATCTATAGTTTAGATAAAGATAATGAGGCAATAGCTCTTGCTTCACGCCTTCAAGCTAGCACTAAAAAGGGCTATATTATGGATGAATGGGGAAATTGCCAGCCT
>JBAYZI010000030.1:0-22312 GCA_041672585.1 Cloacimonadales bacterium (SeqCode)
AGGAGTAATCTCAATAGGTATCTCTTCCCACTCTGAACCACCTTGGGTTGTGTATGTTGTATATACTTTCATATTTCCTGCAACATCCTCTCTTGACCAGCCAAGATAGAATTCATTATTATAAACACTTAAGGAGAGTTTATCCAAAATTACCCATCCATTATTATCGGGAAATCCTGGTTCTTCATAGATTATTTCTCCGGAATTGTTGCCAATTAAAGAGCCGGTGCTATCAATAGTTCTGGTTTTAATCACATTTTCTTGAGATACCCAAACTACACATATTTCACCTGAATCATTCTGAATTGATGTATAATTCATTTGAGGGGATTTGTCTCCTTCAGCAATGGCTATTCCATTGGTTATAAAGGCAACCGATCCGTCAGAATTAACTTTCTGATACATGATTTGCCGCCTATCTCTGAAATCTTGCCAGATTGAGATTGTGCTCTCATTGTTTGCCACTGGGTAAGTCATAATTTTAGAATTCCCGGCGATTTCTTCACCAAGACTACTCTTAACTACTTGTGATGTTGTGCTTTGCAAGTTAATATCATAAACATGTTGTTTAAGCTTAATAACGCCATTGTTTACTTCACACAAGGCAATATAAAGGTCATCACTTTTCTTTAGATATGGTTGACCTGCAAATCGACGAGCTGAACTAATTAACTGACCATCCTCTTCTGTTTGAACTACCCCACTGCTATCAATGCTAAAGAGTTTCATCTGTTCCATATAATGGCCATTAATATCAACAGAAACAGTCCCGCGCATTATAATAAATAAGCTTCCGGAATCATCACTTTCCATGCCAAAAGGTTCATCAAACCACGTATTGGATGAAGAATTCAAGGTTACCCCTGTTTCATTCCAGACATGGTCAAGTTGCTGATCTAAGCAATAATTTCTGCGATAAAACAAATGGGTTGAAGAGCTACGAATATTTTCAGAGATAAAAAGATCTCCATTGTTATTAGTAGTAAACGATGTATAGCCATAAGGATAATCGGGAAAAGTGATAGAGATTTGGTTATCAGCTATTTCTCCATTCAGGGATATCTTATTGATTTTTAGAATAAAAGGCAGATCCGACCATTCCTCCGAATAGATGCTACCTCTGACAGTAATGTAATAACTGTCAACATTATTATAAATTACATCGACATCTATTTCTTCAATATAATCAGAGGCTGTGTCCATTTCCTGAGTCCACACTACTTCACCACTGTCATCAATTCTACTAACAAAGAAAGCATTAGAAGAATATTCGGTACTAAGGCGGACTATCAATAAACCTCCAAAACCGTCAGAAATTACTTTGTCTCGCGAATGGGCATCTAATGCAAAAGGTTCTTCACCCCATTGATTCACACCATTACTATCTAAGCTTACTGCTAAAAAGGTTTCTTCCAGCCAGACAACAACTGCTCCTCCGTTACTGTTTGGGAAAAGATGACCACTATATCCATCGTAATTTTCACCAAGAGTAACACCATTTTCTAGCCACAAAAGGCTTCCTGAAGAGTTGAGTTTCTGAGCTTTTAGTGTATTAGGCTGAGAAAGACCATCTTTCCAAATTATAATACAACCATCATCACTGGTTGTGATTACTTTTAGGTCTTGTTCATCAATGGAAGAAGTGTTAACCTGAATTGGTTCTTCACCCCATAAAGGGTTACCCTCACTATCAAGTTTAGTAGCAAAGATGTGGTTTGTCTCGTATGTAGTTTCCGACCACACATGAATCATTTCATCATTTTCAGTTAATATAGAAGAGTTGTACCATTCTAGGTTTCCACTTTGTCTTATCGGTAACGGCTCATTCCACATAGCTTGACCAAATAGCGAACTAAATAGGAAAACTAGTATTGTCGTAAAATAAAGTTTCATAGCTATTCTCCTTTTAAAGGTTATTAAATATCTTTGTTCAATTATAATATATGTCGCCCATGCAGGGCTATCTTTTGATTTGTTATCATTTGCATGGGAGGGCGGAAGATGTTCCGCCCTTACATTATTTTTATTTCATCAAAATCATTTTGTTAGTTTGAGAATTTCCATCACTTTTTAAACGATAGAAATAGACACCTGACGCAACATGCTTATTGTTATTATCTCTGCCATTCCAGACAACAGAATGCTTTCCTGAGCTAAGATTATCGTTAATAAGGGTCTTTACTTTCTGTCCCTTAAGATTATAAACTTCCAACTTAACTAATCCTGAAGTTGGCAGATTGAATGCGATATTAGTTTCCGGATTAAACGGATTTGGATAGTTCTGAAGCAGATTCAGAGTAAGAGGTTCAGAATCATTATTGTCATTATCGACAGTAGTGAAATCAAAGATTTGGGCCTGAATAGATCTAAATATGGTAAATATATTAGGGGTTGGCTCCCGCACCCAAGTATACATAATTTGGTTATCTGCTACAAGGGTAGTGTTTAAGGAAAACATCTTCTCTTCATTGTCCATTAAGTTAACACCCTGTGAGCCTAAGAGCAAAGCTCCACTATCATTTATTAAGTTCACTTTAAATTGCGGTGTGTTATCAAATAGTTCAGTCCATGTGGCAACAACGAAATCATTAGGAGCTTGGGCGGATCCGGGTGTTATGCAGTAGTCTGAGATGTTGTCTTGAGTGGTTAACAGAAGACCTTCAGGAGCCCATTCTTTTTGTCCGCTATAAGATATCTTCTGAGCTCGGAGTTCGTTATCTGTTGAAAAACCAAATGATTCTTTCCAACTTACAAAAATCTCATTATCAGCAACGGATAATTGCGGAAATCTTGCATAGATTTTTTGTCCTGCTCCACCATGATAACTCACGGCAATCGGTTGATTGAAGACAGGATTAGTACTACTAAAGTTTGGGATACCTTGAAGAAAGACTTCAGACTCGTTACTATGCCAGGTGTAGAAGATATTATTGGCAGTATCACAAGCAAATTCAACTTCTGAAGAAGTAGGGAACTCTCCCATATTAATAGCTATTTCAATTCCTATTTTATAAACACTATAATTAACATCATATTTATAAATGAGGTAGTTATTTATCATCTCTATTGATTGCAACTGGGAAAGATTATAAGGAGAAATCACAATAGGTTGGGCTATCCATTCTGAACCGCCTTGTGTTGTTCTTAGTGCATAAACTTCCTCATAGCCTGGAGCATATCCTTGACTTGACCAACCAAGATAGAATTCATTGGCATAAGAACTTAAGGAAAGATTAGTTATAGAAACATCAGAATTCAGATATTCATAGACTATTTCACCGGAATCGCTTCCCACCAAAGAACCGTTAGTAGAGATAGTTCTCGATTTAATCATATTATCCCCGGATACCCAAGCTACACAAATTTCACCTGAATCATTCTGAGTTGATACATAAAGTTCTTGAGAGTTTATATCGCTTTCTGCAATAGCTATACCACTGGCTGTAAAGTCAACTGAGCCATCAGGATTGATTTTCTGGTACATTATATGTTGCATATCTGTCTCTTCAAAGTCATTCCAAAGTGTGATCACACTTTCATTGCTTGTCATTGGATAGGTAGTGATTTTAGTATCTCTTTCAATTCCTGCACCAAGACTACTCTTGACCACTTCATTGCCTTCCTGCATTATACTTTCCAAGTTATCATCAAAAACTTGTTGTTTAAGGTTCATAGTATAAAAAGCGTTTTCGTACCAAGTAACAAAAAGATTATCAGCCTTTTTTAAATATGGTTTTCCATTACTTCCCGGGGAAATTGCCAGACCATTCTCCGGGGTTTGAATTGTCCCGGTAGCATCTATGCTAAAAAGGGATAATTGTTGATGATAGACATCATGGATATCAAGTGTGCGTGTGGGGGTTAAAACAAATAGATTTCCGGACTCATCGCAATCTATAGTGAAAGGGTCGCGTAATAGATACTGATTTGAATTACACAAGATCACGCCTGATTCATCCCAAAGATGATTTAATTGTGAGTCTAAGGAATAAACTGTGAGGTTATAGTCCCTATCATAAAATTCCGGTCCGCCAAATCTGTCGAAAACAAAAAGATCTCCATTGTTATTTGTGGTAAATACCGGACAAGTGGATGTGAATTGATATAAACCCGGAGTGCGTTTCATGATTCGGTCTCCACTACTAACTAAATCTCCACCCAACAGTATTTTACTGACATTAAAAAGTGATGTTGCCATTCCATCGTCTGTCAGAGCACCTATACCTTTAACAATAATATAATAGGCATCTATATTATTATAAATGGCATCGATAGCATAAGGATAAAAACTAGTGAAAGTGTTTAATTCTATCACTTGAGTCCACAATAATTCACCACCGGCTTCAATCCTATCAACAGAAGCATTAGAAGTGCCCGATTTACGAGTTACCAGCAAGCCGCCAAAACCGTCAGAAGTTACTTGTCTTAGCTGATTGATATTGGGATTACTGATATCACCGATATTTAATTCGACACCATTAGCGTTCCATTGATTCACGCCATTACTATTTAAGCTTACTGCTTTAAAGACTTCTTCAGCCCAGACAATATTTGCACCCCCGTTATTATTGGGGAAAATCTGGGTAAAAAACCCTTCGTAATCTTCCGCAAGAATAATACCCTCTTCTGACCATAAAATGCTTCCTGAAGAGTTGAGCTTTTGAGCTTTTAGTTTATTATGGTAAGAAAGGTAATCTTCCCAAACTACGACACATCCACCATCACTGGTTGTGATTACTTTTGGATTAGATTTATTGCCTGAAGAGTTGCTAACCAGAATCGGTTCTTCACCCCAGAGAGAATTACCCTCGCTATCAAGTTTGGTAGCAAAGATATCCCTTGTTTGGTGAATAGTTTCTGACCACACATGGATCATTTCGTTATTCTCGGTTAATATAGAAGAGTTGTACCATTCTAAGTTTCCACTTTGTCTAATCGGTAAAGATTCATTCCACATAGCTTGACCAAATAGCGAACTAAATAGAAAAACTATTATAGTAGTAAAATAAAGTTTCATAACTATTCTCCTTTTAAAGGTTTATTTAATATCTTTGTCTTATTTATCTATATTGCAATATGTGTTCCAATATTGTATATCTATTTTTTAATGTTAAATGAAAAGTGAGTTAATTGTTAATTAATGGGATATCCATAAGTTGTGAGATATTTGTTAATCACTTATTATACCTCTTAGGACTATTCAGAGAATACAAAGTTGGAATAAATATCTATAATTTTATAACAACAATACTTACTCTTTATCTTTCTTAGATTTGCTTCTGGGGTGGAGAAGATTAACTGTCTTGCTTAAATCTGTCATAGTAACATGCGTATATATCTCTGTTGTGGAGAGATTTGCATGACCTAACATCTCTTGAATTGCTCTTAGATCAGCCCCATTACTCAGCATGTGAGTTGCAAAAGTATGCCGAAGAGTATGAACAGAGTAGCCTTTCCGTTGTGCCACTAGGCTAATGTATTGATTAAGAATTTCCAACAACTCTTTTCTATCTAATGGTCGCCCTGATTTAGAGAGGAAAAGAATGTTCTCGCTGTATTTGGTTTTAAAAGAATCTCTAATGGCAAGGTAGTTTTGAATTGCTTCAATAGCCTTAGAACCAACCGGAATAAGTCTGGTTTTATCGCCTTTTCCGTGAACTCTGATAATCTTCTTATAAAAGTCAATGCTCTCGGTTGTTAAGATAGTTAATTCGGATATTCTTAAGCCTGAAGAGTAGAAAAGTTCTAAGATTGCCAGGTTTCTTACTCCAAATTTAGAGGATAAATCAGGAAGTGAGAGCAACAGCTCCATATCTTTTTCAGAGAAGAATTGCGGTACTTTCTTCTCAAACTTAGGGTTTTTAATAATCAAAGCAGGATTATTAGGAATCCAGTGATTATGAACTGCATATTTAAAGAATCCTTTCAGGGAGGTTAGCTTTCTGGAAATTGACCTATTGCTGTTGCCCAAGCTTTCATAGAGATAGCCCATGAAATCTCTAATGATATACCGATCTACTTCTGCTAAAGAAAGGGCATTCCCATATTTATCAAGAATATAGGCAAAGAACTGCTGTAGGTCTCGTTCATAAGCTTCTCTGGTGTTGAGGCTTTTCCCCAAAGCTTTTAAGTAGTTCAGATATTCTTCCAATTTAGTATTAATCATAGTTTTCTTTTGTGAAGTCTCCCGGTAAAAAGAAAAGCCGATCGAAACCGGCTTTCTTGGATGTGATTTAGATATATGAGAGGAAGATAAGTCTTCAGAAACTTTCCTAGCCCGAAGGGGATTAGATTATTTCTTATCGACCTATCAACACAATCAGCTAGCTTTAAGTCAGCAATTTCAAATAAGAGATAAGAAGTTGCCATTAATATTAGCCCTTAAATCTTATAAATCAACTTTCACTAAACTAAAAATATGTGTCAACAGATATATTTCTTTTTCTCAATATTATTGAATAAGAGCTGATAGAATGCAGTTAATGTAGAGAGTTAATTAATCTATTGACAGAATTAGTAGTTTTTGTACAAGTGTTAATGTTAAAAGTTGAGTATATAATTAAGATATAACAAAATAAACCTAAAAATAATTGGGAGGAATAATGTCCGACATAAAGCGTGTTTATTTATTTGGCGGTGGAAAAACAGAAGGTAATACAACTATGGGAAACCTCTTAGGAGGTAAAGGTGCTAACTTAGCAGAAATGGATTTAATAGGTGTTCCGGTGCCTCCGGGATTCACTATCACAACTGAAGTTAGTATCGAATATACCAAAGTTGGCCCTGAAAAGATCAAACAGCTTCTCAAAAAAGAAGTTGAAGGTGTAATAGCTGAATTAGAGAAAATGCTGGGAACTAAATTTGGTTCAAGCACAGACCCTCTTTTACTTTCAGTTCGTTCAGGTGCAAGAGTTTCCATGCCTGGTATGATGGACACTGTTCTAAACTTAGGTCTAAATGATGCTGCTGTAGCTGGTATTGCCAAGAAATCAGGTAATGAAAGATTTGCTTGGGATTCATATCGTCGTTTTGTGCAGATGTATGGCGATGTTGTGCTTGATATGAAACCTCATTCAAAAGAAGATATTGATCCTTTTGAAGAGATTATCGAAGCTATCAAACATGAAAGAAAAGTTGATGATGATTTAGACTTAACAGTAGCAGATTTAAAAGACATGGTTACCAGATTTAAAAAAGCTGTTAAAGATAACACAGGTCATGATTTCCCTAACGATCCATGGGATCAATTATGGGGTGCAGTATTTGCTGTATTTGGTAGCTGGAATAACGAAAGAGCTATCTACTATAGAAAGATGAATAATATCCCTGGCGAGTGGGGAACAGCTGTGAATGTGCAAGCAATGGTGTATGGTAACATGGGTCAAAACTCAGCTACCGGTGTTGCTTTCACTCGTGACGCAGCTACTGGTGAAAATATCTTTAATGGTGAGTATTTAATCAATGCTCAAGGTGAAGATGTGGTTGCCGGTGTTAGAACTCCTCAAGAAATTACCCTTGAAGGTTCTCGTAGATGGGCAAAGTTAGCCGGAGTTTCTGAAGCAGATAGAGCTGCTAAATTCCCTTCCTTGGAAGAGGTAATGCCGGTTGCTTATAAAGAATTAAATGAAATTCAACATAAATTAGAAGATCACTATAAAGATATGCAAGACCTTGAATTTACTATCCAAGATGGTAAATTATGGCTACTTCAAACCAGAAGTGGTAAGAGAACAGGTGGTGCAATGGTCAGAATGGCTGTCGAAATGGCAGAAGAAGGCTTTATTGATGAGAAAACAGCTCTTTTAAGAGTTGAGCCAAACAGATTAGATGAACTTCTTCACCCTGTATTTGACAAAGATGCTATGGCTTCTGCTAAAGTTTTAGCAAAAGGTCTTCCTGCATCTCCAGGTGCTGCTACAGGTAAAATCTGTTTCTTCTCTGATGAAGCAGTGAAAAGAAATGCTGCCGGTGAGAAAGTTATTCTTGTCAGAATCGAAACATCTCCTGAAGATCTTTCAGGTATGGATTCAGCTGAAGGTATCTTAACTGCCCGTGGTGGTATGACTTCTCACGCTGCTGTGGTTGCTCGTGGTATGGGTAAATGCTGTGTTTCCGGCGTTGGTGCTCTCAGAGTTAATTACAGAGAAAGAACTTTAACTATTAACGGTGTAGTTCATTCAGAGAATGATTATATCTCTCTAAACGGTTCAACCGGTGAGATTTATGATGGGCAAATCAAAACTATCGATCCTGAATTATCAGGTAATTTCGGTAAGTTAATGACTATAGCTGATAAATATACAAACATGTATGTAAGAACTAATGCTGATACACCTCATGATGCTCTTGTAGCTCGTAACTTTGGTGCTAAAGGAATCGGACTTACTCGTACTGAGCACATGTTCTTTGAAGGTGCCAGAATTAATGCAGTTCGTGAAATGATTCTTTCTGAAAACCAAGCCGGTAGAGAGCATGCTCTTGCTAAGATTCTTCCTTTCCAAAGAGAAGACTTCGAAGGCATCTTTAGAGCAATGGATGGATTTGGCGTAACTGTCAGATTATTAGATCCGCCTCTCCACGAGTTTGTACCTCATGAGGAAGCAAACCAAGCAATTATGGCTAAAGAAATGGGTCTCTCTCTGGAAGAGGTAAAAGCTAAAGTTGAAGAACTTTCAGAAATCAACCCAATGCTTGGTCATAGAGGCTGTCGTTTAGGAAATACATATCCTGAAATCACTGCAATGCAGGCTAGAGCAATCTTAGAAGCTGCTGTTAATGTGAAGAAAGAAGGCGTTAAGGTATATCCTGAAATCATGGTTCCGCTAATTGGAACAGTAGAAGAGTATGTTCTTCAAGAAAATGTTATCAGAGAAACTGCAGAAAAAGTATTCGCTGAAAAAGGTGCTAGAGTAGATTACTTAGTTGGTACTATGATTGAAATTCCAAGAGCTTGTTTAATTGCTGATCAAGTAGCTAAACATGCTGAATTCTTCTCATTCGGTACTAATGACTTAACTCAAATGGCATTCGGTTATTCTCGTGATGATGCCGGTAAGTTCTTACCTATTTACCTTGATAAAGGTATCTTGAAACATGACCCATTCCAAAAGCTTGATCAAGAAGGTGTTGGCGAGTTAATTAAAATGGGTGTTGATAGAGGAAGAGCCGGAAGATCCGATCTTAAAGTTGGTATTTGTGGAGAGCATGGTGGAGAACCTTCATCCATAGAATTCTGTCACAAAGTAGGCATGGACTATGTTTCTTGCTCACCTTTCCGTGTACCAATTGCTAGATTAACTGCTGCTCAAGCTGCTGTTAGAAACCCTAGAAAGAAATAAGCTTAATTACTAAATAAATAAGAGGGACTGAGAAATCAGTCCCTCTTTTCGTAACTGCAACTATAAAATATATGTTTCGATTGACAAATTTCGAACAATGAATGAAGTGGTAAAACAGTAAAATTCAGGATAATAAAAAAATGACAAGAAAAGAAAAAATATCGTTAATCCTTTTAGCATTGGTAATCATGATTGGAATATATAAATTTGTTACTGCAGAATATGAGTTTGTTGATAGTAAATACTTGAATTACGCTCCTGATGTGCAAGGCAAAAACCTAAGAACCGAGATTTATGTTCGTAGTGATAAGAAAAGCGTTGCTTCTATGATCAATAATGCTTTTGATTATATGCAAGAGTTGATTTATAGGTATTCAGAAGAACATTCTGAAAGTATTGTCTATAAGATTAATCATGCCCAAGGTGCCAAAGTAGCTATTGATGCTGACTTTTATGAACTGCTGGAGAAATCACGCGAAATGTATGAGCTGACCAAGGGTAGTTTTGATATAACTATTAAACCTGTGTTAGAACTTTGGGATTTTGACAGTGTTGATGACCCTAACGATGGTGATAATGCTCAGTATATTCCGGATTCTTTGTTAGTGCAAGAGAAGCTCAAATTAGTCGGCTTCTCCCAAATAGAGTATGACCATGAGTTTATCCGGATGCCTGCCGGAATGTCAATTACTTTAGGAGCAATAAGTAAGGGCTTTATTGTTGATAAAGTAGTAGATTATTTAAAAGAGAATGGAGCATTAGCCGGTTATGTTGATCAGGTTAGCTCTATCAGATATTTTGGTGAGATTAAGAAGAATATCATTCTGGGGATTCAACACCCACGCAAAAGTTCTCAAGTAATTGCCGAACTTACTAATCTTAACGAAACAGCCATTGCTACTTCCGGTGATTATCAGCAATACTTTGATGTTGACGATATTCGTTTTCATCATATCTTAGATGCCAAAACAGGTTTTCCTACTCATGAAAATGTAGCAGTAACAATTATAGCTGAAACTGCTTTTATGGCAGATGCCCTTTCCACAGGACTTTTCTTAATAGATGGCGATGTGGCAATTAATTATTTAAGAGGAATTAAGAATAGTGACGCTATTATCTATAGTGATTTCTATAATGAAAAGAACAGAATTTGGGAAGCAATCTCAATTAAATCAGAAAAGACAGAATGGTCGAAAGGAATAGAGTATTACTTACGAAATGAATATATTGATGGTGAATAATGAATAAAATAATAGATGTGCAAAAACAACAAGATGATAGAAAAGTAACTATCGATAAGGTTGGGGTGAAGGGTGTTACCTACCCTATTATAGTAGAAGACAGACAAAATGAAATCCAACATACAGTAGCTGAATTAGATATTTATGTCGAACTACCTCATAATCACAGAGGTACTCACATGTCGCGCTTTCTCGAGGTTCTTAATGAGTATCATGAGAGAAAGTTAGTCTCAGAAATCGAGAACTTTGTGTTAGAGATTAAGAAGAGATTAGATGCTGCTTCTGCTTTTGTGAATATCAGATTCCCTTACTTTGTGGAGAAGACAGCACCTGTTTCTAAGATTAAATCACTTCTCTCCTATGATTGTTTCTTTATAGCTTCGCATAGAGATGAATTTGAAATGGAAATAGGCGTAAAAGTCCCAATTACCACAGTTTGCCCCTGCTCTAAAGAGATTAGCGAATATGGTGCTCATAACCAACGCTCTCTCGTAACCGTCTCTGTAAAGTACTCAGGCTATGTTTGGTTGGAAGAGCTAATAGACATAGTAGAAAGTTGTGCCAGCTGTGAGGTTTATTCCCTGCTTAAAAGAACTGATGAGAAGTTTGTTACTGAGAAAGGTTATGATAATCCTAAATTTGTAGAAGATATTGTGAGAGATGTAGTTGTAGAATTAAGAAAAGATGAGAGAATAATAGAATTTAGCGTAGAATCAGAAAACTTTGAATCTATCCATAATCATAGTGCCTATGCAGCTGTGTCGAGGCGGAAAGATAGATGATAAAAGTGAATGTTAAAAAACACACTTTAGCTAATGGTCTTAAACTTATCGTAACTAAGGATAAGTCTAATCCTATAGTCAGCTTGCAGTTATATGTAAAGGTCGGGTCTGTTTACGAAAGTGCAGAGGAGTCCGGTTTCTCACATTTAATGGAGCACTTAGTCTTCAAATCAACAACTAACTTCCCCAATAATGGAGTTATGGAAAGAGCATCATTCTTAGGAGCTAATATAAATGCTTACACTGAGTATGATTCTACCTGCCACTATCTTACACTTCCTGCCAAATATCTAGAAGATGGGTTAGAGCTTCTTGCAGAATTAGCCGGAAATGCTAACTTCTCTGATGCTGATTTTGAAACAGAGAAGAAGGTTGTCATAGAAGAATTAAAGCAATATGCTAACGATCCGGAAGAGGACTTTATTGAGAAGATACCTCTCTATTATTATGAGGAGAGTCCGTATCACAACCCTATTATTGGGCATTTAGATAATTTAGAACGATCTACTCCAGAATTATTACGCGCCTTCTATAAGAAATATTACTGCTCTAATAACTGCTTTTTAGTGATTAGTGGAGATTTCAAGCTTAACACTATTAAAGGCTTAGTGGATAAGTATTTCGGTAACATGACCCCCAACAATGCTCTCAGGCATGAAGAGAAAGCTAATATTTACAAAAAGGGCTTCTCTACGCATACTGTGATTAATGAAGAGTTGAGTCAGGAACTTCTTGCGTTTGTTATACCTGATATCAGTGAGAAGACTAAAGAAGGGCTGGGTCTTTCTTTGATTAATAAAGGCTTTGCTATTGGTAAGAATTCACGTCTTTATAAGCGACTTTATATAAAAGAGCAGTTAGTTACCAATATTCAAGTACAATCTATTTCCGGGAAATATGATGGTATTTCTGTCATCATGATTATCCCTAAATCTAATAGCTGTTTAGAAGAGATTTGCCAAATCTTTATAGAAGAATTCAATAAGGTTAAAGTGCAAGGACTTACCTACGAAGAGATTAGAAAGCTTAAAGTGGAACAAGAACACAGCTGGAAATACGCTTTTGAGTATATTGAGAACCTGGGAAGCGTGCTTGGTATAGAAGAACTGGATTCCGGTTATGAAGGTATTCTCAAGTACCCTGTGAAGTTAGCAGGATTAGATATTCAAACATTGCTGGATATTGCTAATAAATTCTATAATTTAGATAAACTTAAAATAATGCATCTCGGCACCAAAAACCACTTCTTAGATAAGATTGAACAGCAATTCAAAAATCAGGATATTGAGTTGTTAGGTATCAAAAGTAATAAAAGCTATGCAGAACATGTTTGTAGTAATGGACTTAAGCTAATTATGAAGAGAGTAGTGGGCAAGCCGACTGTCGGTATTTCGCTAACCAGAAGAATTTCCCAACTCTGTGAACCTGAAGAGTTAAGAGGAATAAACTTCTTTACTCTGGCTTTGCTTCAATACGGTAATAAGAAGTATAATTACGACGAATTTGTAGATTATTGTAATGAAAGAGGAATGGATGTAAATGTTCATAACGGGATTGAGACTTCAGGCCTTAAAGTAAAGTGCTTTAGGGAATATATCTCAGAAGCTCTTGAATTAGTTGCTGAAGCTATTAAAGCACCGACTTTTCCTAGCCATCATCTCAATAATATCAAGCAATCTGTCAGATCTAATCTGAAAAGAACTCAAGACTTCCCAACCAAAGATGCTTCCAAGAAGTTTAATCAATTCTTGTTTGGCAGACAGAGTAATCTGGTAACTAAAACAGGCGAACTCTCGGATATAACTAAGATAACGCGTAAAAAGATTACCGAATGGTATAAAGAGTTTCTTGATTTATCGCAAATGAGCTTAGTGGTGGTTGGCGATGTTCACTTTGATAATATTATCAGAATTGTTGAGAAAGCTTTTGACTTCCCTTTCTATCGCTCAAATGTGCAAGAAGCAGTAAGGTTTTCACAACCAACTAAACACAAACAAGTGTTTGATTATGATAATGACCAATCTGTGATTCATATTGGTGGGTATGCTTGTAAAGCTGATGAACAAAGGCTAAATGTAGCATTCCATGTTCTTTCTCAAATTATCGGAGGTGAGATTAACTCTCGTCTCTTTACAGAATTAAGAGAGAAACTAGGTGTTGCTTATTCTGTTGGTTTTGACTATTCAGCCCTTTCAGATGTTGGCTTCTTTGGTAATTATGCCATTGTGGACAGGAATAGGGAAGAAGAATCAATCAAGGCAATTATGAAGACTATGCAAGATATTGTGAAACATGGAGTTACTAAAGAAGAATTAGAATTAGCCAAGAACTATATTAGTGGACAACGACTCTTAGATGATGAAAGCGTCTCCTCACAAGCAAGCTCGCTCGGTATTCTGAGCAGTTTAGGCTATTCTTCAGACTTCTATCTCAAAAGAGAAGAACGCCTGCAAGCTGTTTCCTTTGCTGATATCGCCGAAATAGCCACTAGATTCTTCACTCCTGATAACCTCTATACCCAGATTTATAGGTAAGCAAGATGTTAACAATAGGAATAGATATAGGCTCAACCACAAGCAAGATTGTTCTGTTTGATGGTGCCAAGCAGGAGATTATAGATTGGCACTACACAGCCACCGGAGTTACCCCTAAGAAAACAGCTGAGAAGCTTTACCAAGATATCTTGGCTAAAAATAATATTACCACTGTTGATGCTGTTATTTCAACAGGTTACGGACGGAAGCTGGTCGATTTTAAAGATAGAATCAGCTCCGAGATTATCTGCCATGCACGCGGACTCTCTTTTCTTAATCCGGAGATTAGAACAGTTATTGATATCGGTGGACAAGATTCAAAAGTCATATCTTTAGATGCCAACCATAAAGTAGTTGATTTTGTGATGAATGATAAATGTGCAGCCGGTACAGGCAGGTTTTTAGAAGTAGTAGCTACTATTCTGGAAACTTCTGTGGAAGACCTTTCTGAGCTTGCTTTTCAGGCTGAAGAAGAGGTAAATATCGATTCTACTTGTGTTGTCTTTGCTGAATCCGAGATAATCGGCATGATTGCTAAAGGGTATTCTCGCAATACTATTGTTAAGGCAGTTCATAAATCTATTTCTAAAAGAATAGTTAATCAAATCCATTCACTAAACTGGGAAATGCCTGTTGCTTTTACAGGAGGCGTTTCTTTCAATAAATCTATCAAATCTATTTTAGAAGAATTATTAAATACTTCTTTATATACCTATGAAACCCCAATCATAACCGGTGCTCTTGGTGCTGCTTTGATTGCAAACGATAATAATAACTAAGGAGCTTATAAATGAAAAGCAATTCCACAAGTATAGTCAATTTTATTGGCTTAATTTCTCTCTTACTCGGTGTCTTTCTTACTTTTGCAGCTATCAAAACTGATTTAGATACCTTCAACACAAACAAAGCTGACTTCGCAATGCAATATGAGCAAAGCAAAGAAATGATTCAAAGAACTATGGATTACAAGAACGGTATTGGTACTGAAGATTTAACACTTGAAGATTTATCCTATCTTGCAACTCTTTCTGATTCAGTAATAACCTCTTACACTACAGAATTGGAAAGCGAATACACTATTGGTATGTCAGGATTAAAGTCTCAAATGTGGGACAATATTCTTGCCTCCACCGGGAAACAGATCTCTCTTATTCTCTTGGGTCTTGCTTTAATCTTTGTAGCAAAGTCTTTAAATGGCTTACATAACTTCTCTAACAAAGAATAAGAACCTCGCTTTAGATTAATTAGTTACCATTGAATAGCCATTACTGTGAGGTTTTGGCTATTTGTTTTTTTTAGCATATTTAGTGTTTTGTTTATGATTATGTCGCCCATGCAGGGCTATTCCTAACTTCTACCTATACAAGGGGCTTGCATCCTACTTCGCTAAAGCTTCTTAGGATAGACTCCCTTGCTGACAAATGCCATCCCTTCGGGACTTTAAGAGGTCTCGGGATCAGTCATAATCTGTGAAAATCTGCGTAATCTGTGGACCCATTCTCGTCATCGATTAAACAATTAAACAAATCAACAATTCAACATGCAATTAATTCGTGTGAAAGTCTTTCTTTCTTCAATTCTTAATTTTTCTTAGTTCTACCCCGTTAATGAGAATTACTTTTATTTTCAAAATAACATTTGACATAATACACATTGTGACTATTTTAAGAATATGCTTAATTAATGGAGATGATTCAATGAAAAATAAAATGCCCTTTTTAATTTTAATTACAATGTTTGCGTTGTTGTTAGTGAGCTGTAACAGCACTACCAAAAGTTCTGAAAATCTACCTGCTGATGTTAATTTTGAAGATTTGGTGATTGATGATACTTTTGGTTATGCTACTATTGAAAATATTAATGTAGATCTTAAAGTTTTTAACGGAGCTAATTCCGGTGTTGCTAATGTTCCTTTCAAAATCTATGATAAAGACCCTGATCAAGGTGGTAAATTATTAGATTCCGGAGCAACTGGTGAGCATGGCGTATTTTCTGCTAAAATAATTGCACCTTCTTATGTAAAGACTCTTTTCGTAATAGGATACATGTCCAACATTCAAATACCAATAGTGAATAATTATGCTTCTTATGAATTTGGCTCTGTAGCTTACAATACAGACGGAGCTAAAGGTGAGCCAATTACTTCTGAGAGAACATCTTTGAATTATATTTTGCCCTATAATCTAGATGGAGTTCCCCTAGGCATGGACTTTGAAGCTATTCCTGCAGGTTTCTTAAGCAAGATAAATACAACTTTACCGGAAAAAAGCTCTGTACCTGTGAATAAACCTCACTATTTATATGTAGCCAATGAGTTTAATGCTGTGATTATAAATCAAGAAGCAGATGTCTGGATAACTTTCGTGCATGAAGGAGCAGGAAACAAGAATTCATTTGGATTTTATACCTTTGATGTGAACAACCCTCCAGTCATAGCTACAGATATTGATGAAATTACTTTTGTTTTTCCCAATGTTTCCATGGTTGGCAGTGGTGGTGGTTTAGTTCCTGGTGATAAGGTGTTTATTGGAGAATTTCAGCCTGGAACAGCTATTGGCTGGGTCCTAGTGTCCAATGGTTGGAAGAATGGAGCTGCTCATCTTGGTAATGATACTTGGTATTCAGATAGAACTTTGAACCGCACAGGTTTCCAGCAAAGTGTTCTCTTTTATGATGATGAATACGAGAAGTTAGTTGTTGGTTTTGAAGACTTAGTGCTTGGTCAGGGCGATGATGACTTTAATGATGCTCTTTTTAGCATAAGTGCAGAGCCTATCAATTCTATAGACATTTCTCGTGTTACTCGTATGGGAGTTCCAACTGATACTGATGGCGATGGTGTACCGGATATGTTTGATGATTTCGTTGATGATCCTGAAAGAGCTTTCCAAACTAATAGTCACACCATGTACACCTTAGCATTTGAAGATTTATGGCCTAAAAAGGGTGATTATGACTTTAACGATTTAGTTCTTGATTACAATGTATTCTACCATAAAAACGCAGATAATAAAGTTAAGAATGTGATTACTGAATTTGAACTGAGAGCAGTCGGTGCTAAATACAGAAATGGCTTCGCTATTGAGTTCCCATTCTCTGCAGGTAATATTGAATCAATCTCCATTGTTGATGGAAATGATCCTTTGACCTACTCTAACATCATCTCTGACCTTCATTTTGAACCAGTTAACGAGGGTGGTGCAAAAGCTGTAATAGTCTATATTGAAAACACTCTTGATTTAATGAGACCGGTAGCCGGAAGCGACTTTGTCAATACTGAAAAGTTAGCTCCTGTGATTCCTCATGTTTTCTTTGCTTTGGATATCAAGCTTAATACTCCTGAGAACATGGCTTCATGGCAATGGAACGCTCCTTTTAATCCATTTATCTATGTTAATCAAGATAGAACTCGTGAAGTTCATCTCTCCGATTATCCGAATACTCCTCTAGCTAATACAGGATTTTTCGGAACTGAAGATGACACTTCTAATAGTGGTCTAAATAGATATTACAAGACTATTAATAATCTTCCTTGGGCATTGAATATTGCCGATAGATGGGAATATCCTTACGAGAGGAATAAGATTACCAGTGCTTATTTGAAGTTTAAAGAATGGGCAGAATCTTCAGGAGCATTATATCCTGATTGGTATATGAATAAACCTGGATATAGGAATGAAAACAGCATTTATTCAAACTAAATTTAAAAGACCTAAAACTACTTGAATTTAAGATTCCAAGATAAAACGAAAATTTTATTTTGGAATCTTTACAAATATGATTACTTTATAAATTAAGAAAATTAGATGAGAGGTAAGTATGAAATTAAGATTCGTTACGATAAGCTTATTGATTGTGTTTATGTTTATAGCTATTGGCTGTAGTAAAGATGACGATAAGGACAAAACTGATGTTTTAACTAAATTCGAAGACATTCAAGTTAATGATCAATTTAATTATGCAACAACAAAAACTGTGATTATTGATCTCAAAGTGTTTAATGGAGATGATGAAGGAGTAGCTAATATTCCTTTCAAAGTTTATGACAAAGCACCTAAAGAGGGTGGTAAATTATTTGATTCAGGTGTAACCAATGAAAACGGTATTGCTTATTTTGAAGCAACTATCCCTACCTATCTTAAAGAACTTTTTGTCGAGGGATATATGTCTTCTCTCACCATTCCTATCTTTCAAAACATGGTTAAATATGAGTTTGGTCTAGGCTCAGATGATGAAGGCAGAAATGACAAAACAGTGATAACACCAGCGAAAGCACCGCAATTAGAATATCTTTCCACCTACAATAAAGAAGGTGTGCCTAAGAACATGCTTAAAGATAGAATTCCTGCTGCTTTTTTAGCTAAAGTTAATGCTACACTTCCGGAATCAAGACCGGTTCCTCAATATCATCCTCATTATCTTCTTCCAAATAATGAATTGAATGTCGTAGTTATTGATGAAGCTGCTGATGTTTGGGTAACTTTTGTGCATGAAGGCGCAGGTTATCTCAGCTCTTTAGGTTTCTATACTTATCAAGCAGGAAATCCTCCTCAAACTCGAAATGATATTAGTGTGATAAAAGTTATTTTCCCTAATGTCTCGATGGTTAATAGTGGTGGTGGCTTGGTTGCCGGTGATAAAATGTATCTTGGCACTTTTCAACCCGGTACTATAATTGGCTGGGTTTTAATGGCTGAGGGATGGTATAATAAAAGAGCTAACTTAGTAGAGAATAGCTGGTTTTCCGATAAAAACTTGAACCCTAGTAGCCGCCAACAAAGCATTATGGCTTTTGATAGTGAATATGAGAAACTACTTTTTGCATTCGAAGATATTGCTATAAATAAAAGCGACTGTGATCATGACTACAATGATGCAGTCTTCTATGTTACCGCTAATCCGATTGAATCAGTTGATACCGGGAATATTCCTCCTGTAGATACTCCTACTGATACAGATGGTGATGGTATCTCTGATACCTTTGATGATTTCCCACTAGACCCAACTAGGGCTTTCCAGACTAATAATAATAATAATGCAACTTTAGTCTTTGAAGATTTATGGCCTGATAAAGGTGATTATGATTTCAATGATATGGTAATGGATTACAACATGTTTTTCCATAAGAATGTGGAAGGGAAAGCTACTAATTTAATCGCAGAATTTACTCTACAAGCTGTGGGAGCAAAGAGGAAAAATGGCTTTGGTGTCCAATTCCCATTTAGCTCAAGTAATATTGCTTCTATGAATATTGTTGATGGAAACGATCCATTAACTTACTCAACTGTAATCTCTGATTCAAGATTTAGTCCAACCTTGGAACAAGGCGACAAAGCAGTTATTATATTTATTAATAACACTGTTGAATTTATGGATGGCGGAAGCAATGGCTTTGTCAATACTGTACAGGGTGGCACCTATATAGCCCCGGTAAAGATTGCCTTAGATATTAAGTTCAATACACCGGAAAGCATGAATAATTGGCAGTGGAATGTTCCATTCAATCCTTTCATCTTTATTAATAAAGACAGAAGCGTTGAGGTACATTTAGTCGATTATCCTAATACCCCACTTGCTAATACAGCATTGATGGGAACAAATGACGACTCTTCTGATATAAACCAAAACAGATATTACAAAACTATCAATAACCATCCGTGGGCAATTAATATTGCTGAAGGTTATGATCACACTTATGAAAGTAAGAAGATTAATCATGCTTACCCTAAATTTAAAACTTGGGCAGAATCATCTGGAACTTTAAATCCTGATTGGTATAAAGACCTCCCCGGTCATAGAAATAATGAAATGATTTATCAGAAACCATAAATTAAACTATAAATGATAAATGTAGGGCATTCTGTATTGGATGCCCTATTTTGATTTTAGAATTGGTCTTGACTAAGCAGTTTGTAGAAATTCTCGAAACCCGATTTCTCTATTTAGTTTAATTTATTCATTGCTTTATAAATAATGATTTTAGTCAAAACCCTTGTCTATGCTATTGCCTTTATACCTTTTATGAGAATTTCTTTCAAACAAAAAATAGTATTTGACAACATAAAGAATATATAAAAAATGAAAATAAGAATATATAATGAAATAATAGAAAAAATAAATGAGAGGATAGTATGAAATTTAGACTCACCATGGTAGCATTGCTACTGATTTTAATGGCCTTAACCGTTGGTTGTAGCAAAGACAACGATAAGAACGATGCAGATGTTTTAACAAGTTTTGAAGATATTCAAGTTCATGAACAATTTGCTTACGCAACAACAAAGAGCGTAAATGTCGAACTAACAGTATTGAACGGAAGTGGAGAAGGGGTAGATAATATTCCTTTTAAAGTATTTGATATAGCACCTAAAGAAGGCGGAAGCATAATTGACTCAGGAGCTACTAACGAAGATGGTATTGCTAACTTTTATGTAACTATCCCATCTCATTTAAAAGAGCTTTATGTTGAAGGATATATGGCTTCTCTCACCTTACCAATTGTAGAAAACATGATTAGCTATGAGTTTGGTACAGATTCAGATAATGAAGAAAGAAATGATCCAGAATGGATAATGCCAGAAAAAGCGCCGGGTTTAGAGTATGTTTCCGGGTACGATAAAAATGGTATTCCTTACAATATGACTAAAGACAACATTCCAACTAATTTCTTAAAGAAAGTTAATACAACCCTTCCTGAAGGAAGACCGGTTCCCCAATATCATCCTCATTATCTTGCTCAAGGTAATCAATTGAATGTCTTGGTTATTGATGAACCCGCAGATGTTTGGGTAACTTTTGTTACTGAAGGTGCCGGTTTTACCAGCTCTTTAGGCTATTACACCTATCAAGAGGGAAATCCTCCTCAAAGTAGAGATGATATTGATGTTGTAAATGTTGTTTTCCCAAAAATTAGAGCAACTACAAGAGGATGGATTTTTAACTCCCCCGGCTTAGTTCCCGGCAATAAAGTATATCTTGGTCAGTTTGAGCCAGGTACTGTAATCGGTTGGGTTTTAATGGCTGACGGTTGGTATAAAAATGCAGCTCATTTAGTGACTAACAGTTGGTTTTCCAACAAAAACTTAAACCCTAATAACAATCAGCAAAGTATTATGGCGTATGATAGTGAATATAATAAATTACTTTTCGCTTTTGAAGATATTGCTTTAAATGAAGGCGGTTGTGATCATGACTACAATGATGCAGTCTTCTATGCAACTGCTAATCCTATTGAATCAATCGATATTGGCGATGTACCTCCTGTAGATCCTGGTGATGATGCTGACGGAGATGGTATTTCTGATATATTTGACGATTTCCCACAAGACGCTGACAGAGCTTTCCAGACTAATAACCACAATAAAGCAACCTTAGTCTTTGAAGATTTATGGCCTGATAAGGGTGATTATGATTTCAATGATATGGTAATTGATTATAATATGTTCTTCCATAAGAATGCGGAAGGAAAAGTTGCTAATTTAATCGTAGAACTTAAGCTACAAGCTGTAGGAGCTAAAAGGAAAAATGGTTTTGGTGTCCAATTCCCATTTAGTTCAAGTAATATCTCTTCCATGAGTATTGTTGATGGTATGGATCAATTAACTTTCTCAGATGTAATCTCTGATTCTCGATTTAATCCAACCTTGGAAGAAGGGGACAAAGCTACAATTATCTTTATTGAAAACACTGCTGACTTTATGGATGGCGGAAGCAATGGTTTTGTTAATACCGTAGAGGGAGATCCCTATATAACCCCTGTTGTTATCGCGTTAGATATCAAGTTCGAGACACCTGAAGATATGACAAATTGGGAGTGGAATGTTCCTTTCAATCCTTTCATCTTTATTAATAAAGACAGAGGTTGTGAAGTGCATTTAGTTGATTATCCTCCTACTCCACTTGCTAACTTAGCATTGTTGGGAACAAATGACGACACTTCTGATATCAGCCAAAACAGATATTACAAAACTATCAATAACCATCCATGGGCACTTAATATTCCTGACGGTTATGATCACACTTATGAAAGCAAAAAGATAAATCATGCGTACCCTAAATTTAAGAAATGGGCAGAATCTTCAGGAGCCTTGTATCCTGATTGGTATAAAGACCTCCCAGGCTATAGAAATAGTGAAATGATTTATCAAAAACCATAAATTAACCAATAGCTAATAATTAATAATTAATAATTGAAGAAAATAATTGCAAGGGCGAATCTAGATTCGCCCTTGCTTTATATATAGTTTCTAATTCATTTTCTTCTAATTGTTCATCAGAAAGCAATTAGCGTTTTCTACTACCTTCCTTTGTTTACGAAAATCCATAACTGGGATTGCGGACGACCCGTCCGTATTCATTCACTTCCGAAGGAAGGAAATATCTCCCTTACGAAGCAAGATCTTTCTCTATCCCTTTGA
>JBAYZI010000031.1:0-21769 GCA_041672585.1 Cloacimonadales bacterium (SeqCode)
AAAAAGAGAGATACAGAAGGCTTTATCCCTGCTTAAAAAAAGACTATTCATATCTGCACCGCATGGTAGAGCCGGATATTCTCTATGCTTTTCCTTATCTGCAATTAAATAAAACTATGCATCAAGCCTTGGGAAATTACTTCCAATCTGAAGATTTAAAACTTGCCTTCACCTTCCAAGCTAAATATCTGGGCATGTCTCCGTGGAGCTGTCCTGCTCTTTTCACAATGGTGCCGTATATTGAACATGAATTCGGTGTTTATCATGTTGAAGGTGGACTCAACAAGATATCTGAAGTAATGGCAAATATCTTTGAAGAAGATGGAGGAGTTATAGTTTATAAAACTCCAGTGAAAGAACTAATAACCAATTTTGGTGAAGTTTTGGGCGTAGTATTAGAAAACATGGAGAAAGTCTATTCTGATAATGTCGTAGTAAACTCTGATTTTGCTTACTCATTTTCCAATCTCTATAAAGATTCAAAGCATTGGTCTCCAAGCAAGTTGAAAGGAAAAGATTACTCTTGTTCGACTTTCATGCTCTATTTAGGATTAGATAAACTCTATGATTTACCTCATCATACTATATATTTTGCTGATAATTATAAAGCGAACATGGATGATATTAATATTTACGGTAGAATAAGCGATGACTTCTCTGTCTATGTGCAAAATGCTTCTATTACAGATCCAACTTTAGCTCCTAAAGGCCATAGTACGCTGTATGTCTTGGTACCAGTAGCTAATCTCAAGAGTGGTGTGGATTGGAAGAAGCTGGCTCCTGAGTTTCGTAATAAAGTTATCTCTGTACTAAAAACTAAAGCCGGCTTAACTGATATTGAAGAACATATTAAAGTGGAGAAAATGATTAGTCCACGCGATTGGTTAAAAGATTATAATGTCTATCACGGAGCTACTTTTAATTTAGGACATGGCGTCTTCCAGATGCTCTATTTTAGACCTCACAACAAGTACGAAGATTTAGAGAATTGCTATATAGTTGGTGGAGGAACTCATCCCGGAAGTGGATTACCAACAATTTACGAATCAGGAAGAATAAGCGCCAGGATGCTTTGTAAAAAATATAATATAAGATATTAAGAAAATATCTTGACCTTAAAAGTTAAGAAGTAATAAAAGTAGATAGTAAAAGAAATAATTTATAGGAGTAATGAATGAAGAAAGGTTTAATAATAACATTAGTTGTTATCGGATTAGTCGTATTGTTCGGCTTTATGTATGTGAAAGGTGTTTATAACGGCATGGTTGAAAAACAAGAAGCTGTAGTTTCAGGCTGGTCTCAAGTAGAGAACGTCTATCAACGCAGAATGGATTTAATTCCTAATTTAGTTGAAGTTGTTAAAGGCTATGCTTCACACGAAAAAGAGACTTTATCAGCTGTAACTGAAGCCCGCTCTAAAGTTGGTGGAGTTATGCAACTTAATTCTCAAGATTTAAATGATCCTCAAGCAATTGAGAGATTCCAACAAGCCCAAAACACTCTTGGTGGTTCTTTACAAAGATTAATGATGCTTACTGAGAACTATCCTGATTTAAAAGCTAATGAATCATTCTTAAAATTACAAGATCAGTTAGAAGGAACAGAGAATAGGATTACTGTCGAGAGAAGAAGATATAATGAATTAGCTCAAAACTTCAACACTTACATTAAAAGATTCCCACAAACAATATTCGCTAACATGTTTGGCTTCCGCGAAAAAGCCTATTTTAAAGCAACTGAAGGTGCAGAACAAGCTCCTAAAGTTAACTTTAGCAATTAAGCTGCTATGATAAAGTTAACAGCTCAAAATAAAGAACAGATTTCTAAAGCAGTTACTGAAGCAGAAAAGAGCACTTCCGGTGAAATTGCAGTTGTTGTTGCTAAGCAAAGTTCCGATTATGCTGTGTATGAACTTACTTTTGCCGTGATTATAGGCTTGATTTTTATGATATTAGGATTGATCTTTTACTCAGAGATTGATACCATGATTATGAATATGATTTGGAGTAGCTCTAAAATTATAACTACTTCAGTAATCGGTTTAGGAACATTTGTTGTAATTATTCTCTTCTATATTTTGGCGAATATTCCTTTCATAGACAGATTAATTATCCCGAAATCTATCAAAAATGAGAAAGTAAGAGAAAAAGCTCAGCTTAGCTTCATGAATTATGAAGTTGGTAAAACACGTGATAGAACAGGTATCCTTATCTTTATCTCTAAGCTCGAAAGAAGAGTAGAGATTTTAGCTGATGTCGGAATATCTGCGGTTTATCCTCACGATTCTTGGCAAAAACAGGTTGATAGAATTATCGCCGGGATTAAGAATAAGCAATTCTCTGAAGAATTAGAGAAAGTTATCTTAGATTTAGGTCAAGTCTTAGCTAAGAATTTTCCTATCAAAGATGATAACACTAACGAATTGCCAAATAAAGTAAGGGAGATCTAATAATATGAAAAAGATGTCATTAGTACTATCTCTCTTAATTTTGTTGGGCGCTTTATCAGCTGTAACCTTTCCGAAACTTACAGACAGGGTTGTTGATGATGCTAATATCTTCAGAGGCGCACAAGTTAAAGAATTGACCTCCTTGCTGATAGGCTTAGAAAAAGACTCGGGTATTCAAGGCGTAGTCGTAACTGTCAAATCCCTTCAAGGATATGATGTTGCTGATTATACTGTCAGATTAGCTGAGGAGTGGAAAATAGGTTCTAAACAAAAAGATAACGGATTAATTCTATTAATTGCTCCTAATGAAAGAGATGTCAGAATTGAAGTTGGCTACGGCTTAGAGCATAAATTAACCGATGGAGTCAGTGGCTATATCATCAGAAATAGTATAATCCCTTATTTCAAAAGTGGAAATTACTATGGTGGAGCCAAAGAAGGCTTGATTACTGTTAATAATGTGATGACAGGTAAAACTACAATATCTCAAGAAGACATTAGAGAATCCCAACAAGCTGAAAATGAAGGCTCATCCATAGGCTACTTAATCTTTCTAATCATTATCGCATTCCTCTTTAGAGGAAGACTATTCCCACTGCTTCTTTTAAGCTCAATGGGCGGGAGAGGTGGTCGTGGTGGTTCGGGTGGTTTTGGAGGCTTCGGCGGTGGTGGTGGAGGTTTCTCAGGCGGAGGCGGTGGCTTCGGTGGCGGAGGAGCTTCAGGAAAATGGTAGATAATAGTGTTTTCTATGTAACGCACGAAGTTATAAAACATAATAATGAAAGAGATATCAACAATTAATTTATACTTGTTTGATGTAATATAATATATTGAAGCTCCTTATCATGTTAAGGAGCTTTATTCAGAATTGAACAGAAAGGAAAGTTAATGAGTGAAGAATATGATTATAAGTTAAGAGTAAGTCAAAAAGAGATAAAAGATATTTATTATAAGATTATTAGACATTATGAATTTGTGGATATTATGGATGCCATGCCGGTTTGGATTTTAGTTTTAAATAAAACACGGCAAGTAGTCTATTATAATAGTAAACTTGCTAATGACATTTGTATTACAAATAAAGACCAGGTTCTGGGAAAAAGACCGGGTGAGTTGTTTAATTGCCAACACGCTTGGGAAGAGCACGAAGGTTGCGGCACCTCTAAGTTTTGTCAATATTGTGGTGCAGTGCAGGCAATCGTGAATTCTCATCTGGGAGTAAAAGATGTGCAGAAGTGCAATTTGCTGATGAATGTTAATAACCAAACTAATGCAGTTGATTTAGAAGTAACTGCTACTCCTACAAATATTGAGGGAGAGGAGTTAACAATTTTCTCAGTTTTAGATATCAGTTTTTTTAATAGATCACTCTTCATAGAAAAAACTTTCTTGCATGATATTGGCAACACCGTGGCTGCGATTATCTCTAACACTAACTTAATTGCCGATGAAGATGATTCAGAACTTAAAGATGAATTAATTAAATTGTTGATTCCTACTGCTCACCAACTTATGGATGAGATTTACGCCCAGCAAGAGATTAGAAAAGCTGAACTAGGTGAATGGGAAATTGAAGCAAAAAGTGTTAGTAGCCTTACTCTTATAGATGAAGTGATTAATATCTGTAAACATTATATTATTGATTCTGATATTAAACTGGAATTAGACAAGTCTGCTGAAGATTTTATACTTATTACTGAGTCAGTATTGCTTAAAAGAGTTATTATTAATATGCTAAAGAATGCTATTGAAGCTTCTGCAAGTGGTGAATCTATTACCATCTTATGTAAGAATATTAATGATGTGTCTGCTATCTTCTCAGTGCATAATCTTAAATATATACCTGAAAATATTAGGCTTCAATTGTTTCATCGTTCTTTCTCAACCAAAGGAAAAGGAAGAGGATTAGGAACATATAGTATTAAACTCCTAACAGAGAACTATTTAAAGGGAGAGGTAGCTGTACAATCTGATCAAGAACATGGTACAGTTTTTAGTGCTATTATACCGCTAAGATTAGAAAGACGAGAATTCAATTAGTAATTGAAAAAAGGTCAATTTAGGGCGGAATATTTTATAAGGGCAAACCAATATTCGCCCTCTTCCACTTCCCACGTGGGACAAATAGGTGATAATAATTAATTAAACACTCAAACTATCTGGAATGGACATTTGAAAATTCATAAACAATTATTATATTAATATGTTTTTTCGCAATAATCAGCTATGATATAAATAGAGAGTAAATATGATGAAAAAAACCACACTAATTATAAGTATGTTGCTTTTACTTGTCCCTTTATTAGGAATAAATGTAATCAAAGTTGGCTTTTATACTAATCCTCCTAAGATAGACAGAGAAGAGATATCTGGAGAAGCAGTAGGCTTTTGGGCTGATATTACTAATGAAATAGGTGAAAAAGAGGATATGGAAATTACTTGGGAATACGGTTCTTGGCAAGAGTGCATGGATAAACTTTATTCCGGAGAAATAGATGTGATGGTTGATGTAGCTGAAATCCCTTCTCGCAATGCAGATCTTGATTTTTCTTCTGAAACAATCTTACTTTCGTGGTCAACTATCTTTACCAACAATAGCAATAAATTTAATTCTCTCTTAGATTTAAACAACCAAACTATCGGAATCATAACAGGAAGTGTGAATTATAAGGAAAAAGGCGGATTAGTTGAACTTCTCCATAGTCTTGAGATTCAAGCTGAAATAGTAGAGTTTGATTCTTATACAAAATTAGTAGATGCTGTCATTACTGGCGAGATTTATGGTGGAGCTACTACTAAAGATATAGTTGAATTGTATGTTAGAAGTGGAAAGATAAGTACCTCGTCATTCTGGTTTCAACCAATTCACTTAAAGTATGCTCTCTCAAAAAACAATCCTAATGCTACTGAAATAGTAAATATTATTGATCACTCTATCGATGATTTCAAAAAAGATAATAATTCAATCTATTATCAGGCATTAAATAAACATTTTCATCAAGAGACCAAAACTACTTTTCCTAAATGGGTAAAAATACTATTAGCACTTTTGTTGTTTGTAACAATTGGAGTTTTCATTTTTAATCGCACCCTTAGTTTGCGTGTCAAGAGTCAGACCAAGCATTTAAGGAAAGAGATATTAGAGAAAGAAAAGGCTCAAAAGAGTGTGTTAAGAACTAAAGAGAAGTTAGAAGGTGCTAATGCTATTAAATCTAATTTCTTAAGATCAGTATCCCATGAACTGAGAACACCTCTCAATGCCATTCTGGGATTTTCTGAAGTTTTAATAAATAAGAGTGAAGAAGTTAGTAGCGAATTACAAGTGAGTTACTTAAATTCAATTCAGGATTCAGGGATAACTCTTCTGAAAATTGTTGATGATATGATAGATGCTTCCTTGATAAACAGTAATATGTTGAGTGTTGTTCCGGAAGAAATTAATATTATAAGTTTCATAAAAAGCTTACATAAAAAATATCCTAAGCAAGCTAATCTAACCTATAAATTAGTTCTTCCTGAAGCTAGTAAATCTTCACAAAAAGTAATAGTTACTGATAAAGATAAGTTAGAAAAAATTCTTTTTCAGCTTTTAGATAATGCTTCTAAGTTTACTAAGGAAGGCAGTATTGAATTGGGCTATTATGAGGAAAATGATTATCTGACATTCTTTGTTAAAGATACAGGAATTGGAATCTCTAAAGATAATCAAAAGGCGATCTTCATAGGCTTTTCTAAAGCTGATAATAATGGTGAAGTGTTCTATCAAGGTTCAGGGCTAGGGTTAGCAATTGTTAAAGCCTTGGTTCTCTCTATGCAGGGGGAAATATGGTTTAAATCCCTAATTGGATACGGAACAACATTCTATGTGAAAATACCGACGAAGCTAACATCTCATGTTGCTGATGAATTATAACAGTAAGTTATTCTAAGTTTCTCCTACTTTGATATTTACAAAATTATCTCACTTTCTATTGACAAGATATAGCTTAATAATGTATTAGTTAATAAATAATAAACTACGATTAAGGAGTTGATATGCCTTATATTTCTACTACTGAACAAGAACGCAAGGAAATGCTAAAAGCGATTGGAGTTGAATCTTTTAAAGAGCTGATTAGTAACATCCCTGATAAATTCGTTCTGAAAGAGAAGTTAAAATTAGAGCCTGCTTATTCTGAGCAGCAAGTGTCCAGAAAAGTGTTTCAATTGATGAATTCAAATAAGTGTACGCAAGCTTTTGATTCATATCTCGGAGCAGGAGTTTACGACCATTTTATCCCGGCAGCGGTAGATACTATTGTCTCACGTCCGGAATTCTATACATCTTATACTCCCTATCAAGCAGAGGTTAGCCAGGGTACACTTCAATTTGTCTATGAGTACCAAACAATGATTTGTGAGCTAACAGGAATGGAAATTGCCAATGCTAGTATGTATGACGGTGCGTCTGCTGCAGCTGAAGCTATTCTCATGGCAGTCAGAAGCACTCGCAAGAACAAAGCAATCATTGCCGGTTCCATTCATCCTACTTATATTAATGTGATTAAGCGATATACAGAAGGATTAGAGATTGAATTAGATTTTGTTGATTCTAAAGATGGTGCTCTAGATCTTAAAGATTTAGAAAAGAAAGTTAATGATGACATCGCCTGTGTGTTAGTCCAGAGTCCTAACTTCTTTGGTAATATTGAAGATATGTTTGCTATTGAAAAGATTACTCATGCTACCAAGAAAGGACTTCTTATTGTGGAAACCGATCCAATTGGTTTAGCAATCACAACTTCACCAGCAGATTTCAATGCTGATATAGTTATTGGCGAAGGGCAAGCCTTAGGTAATAATACAAATTATGGTGGACCTCTCTTTGGTTTCTTTGCCACAAAACTCTCAATGTCAAGAATGATGCCGGGAAGAATAGTTGGTGAAACTTTAGATGTAGCTGGTAAGAAAGCTTATGCTTTAACTCTCCAAGCCCGTGAACAGCACATCAGAAGAGTGAAAGCTACTTCTAATATCTGTTCAAATCAATCACTTTGCACCTTAGCTGCTACTGTTTATATGGCTCTAATGGGTAGAGAAGGAATTAAGGAAGTTGCAACCCAATCTATGACTAAAGCTCATTATCTGGCTGATGAAGTCAAGAAGCTAAAAGGCTTTTCTTTAGCTTACCCACAACAGACTTTCTTTAAGGAATTTGTGATTAATACTCCAATTCCTGCTGCTAAAATAATCGAAAAAGCTCTTAATCATAACATCTATGCAGGTGTAGACATGAAGCCTTTTGGCTATGATAACCAGTTAATGATTGCTGTTACAGAAAAGAAAACAAAAGCAGATTTAGATAAGTTTGTAAAGTTTCTTAAGGAGGTAAAATAATGACCACTACTCCAACTATATTTGAAAAAAGTTCAGAAGGAAGAAAAGGTTATAATATCACTAAAAACGATGTTGGTATTAAATTAGCAGATATTCTTCCTGAAAAATACAGTCGTAAAGAAGATGCTAAATTACCTCAATGCTCAGAGCTTGATGTAATGAGACACTATATTGAGCTAAGTAGCAAGAACCACTTCATTGAGAAAGGTTTCTATCCTTTAGGTTCTTGTACTATGAAGTATAACCCCAAAATTCACGAAGTGGTTGTCCGTCAATCAGGTATAACTAACTTACATCCTCATCAGCCTGAAGAAACAGTGCAAGGCGCGCTTCAAATAATGCATGAATTGCAACATGATTTGGCAGAAATCTCAGGTATGGCAAATGTAACTTTGCAACCTGTTGCCGGTGCTCAAGGTGAATTTGTAGGCTTAAAGATAATCAATGCTTATCATAAGTCTAGAGGTAATACCCATAAAAATGTTATAATCATGCCAGATTCCGCTCATGGCACTAATCCGGCATCATGCTCTTTAGCCGGTTTCACAGTGAAAGAGTTGAAGTCTAATGCTCATGGAAAAGTTGATGTGGAAGAACTTCGCAAGATGGTTGATGAAAACACAGCCGGCTTTATGCTTACTAATCCTAATACTTTAGGTTTATATGAAGAACACGCAGAAGAGATTTGTGATATAATCCACTCTGTTGATGGTTTAGTCTATATGGATGGAGCCAACTTTAATGCTCTTTTAGGCATTGTTCAACCGGGTAAGACAGGCTTTGATGTCATGCACTATAACTTACATAAAACATTCTCTACCCCTCATGGTGGTGGCGGACCTGGTTCAGGAGCAGTTGGCGTGGTAGAAAAGCTAACCAAGTTTTTACCTGTTCCTATGGTTTCTAAAAAAGATGACACCTATTTCTTAGATTATTCCCATGCAGCAACTTCTATAGGAAAAGTTCATTCTTTCTATGGAAACTTTGCTGTCAATGTAAGAGCCTATGTTTACATTAAAATGTTAGGTGCAGAAGGTGTGAGAAGAGTAGGAGAGAATTCTGTTATCAATGCCAATTATCTGCAAACTAAGCTTAAAGATTACTTCAATATAACTCACGCAGATCAATATTGTATGCATGAATTTGTGGCAGACAGTTCAATTCAAAAGAAGAAATATGGAGTTAATACCTTAGATATCGCAAAGCGTCTCTTAGATGAAGGCTACCATGCTCCTACAATATACTTTCCGTTAATTATCCCGGAAGCTATTATGATTGAACCAACTGAAACAGAATCAAAGCAAACTTTAGATAAGTTTATTGAAGCTATGATAGAAATTGCTCATGAAATTGAAAAAGACCCTGAGTCTTTACATGGTGCACCATACACTACTCCTGTGAGAAGAGTGGATGATGTGAGAGCAGTAAAAGAGTTAAATGTCAGATTTCCTATGAAATAAACAAGATAGATTAATAAAAAGGCTGGAGAAGTCCGGCCTTTTTTTAATTACTAATTATTAATTTCCGAATATCGTTTTCCTGAATCTCAATTATATTATTAACACAAGTATAAAAGTTACCGATGCAAGGACATCTTAATGAATAATATACATTGTTTTTTACTCTTTTGTCATACACAATACCGGCTTTCTTAAGTTGCGATAGATGTCTTGAAACAGTTGAGATATCTGATTCAACCATCTCAGTCAGCTCTTGAACACAATATTCACCTTGTTTTAGCTTATCAACAATAAATAATCTGGTAGGATGGGACATTGCTTTTATTATTTTAGACATCTCTGCATACTTGGCTTTTTCTTCATTCGTCACTATTACCTCGACTTAATTTCACTTAATATTGTTTTAAACATCAAGAATTAAAGCTTCTCTTGTTAATAATTCATAATAATCTAAAGCGTTTTTCTTGGAAACATTACCCTGTGGAATTTGGGTAATCTTAATCACGGTTTTATAACCATTTAACTTAACCGAAATAGTATCACCATCTTTAACTGTAGAGCTGGCTTTAGCAACTTGGTTATTAATCTCAATTAAACCCTTACGGCATGCTTGATTAGCAATACTTCTTGTTTTAATTACACATATCTTGTTCAGCAATTGATCTATTCTCATCTTTTTTCCTTTAAATATTTCATCATTTCCAGAGGTGTGGAAAAGGTTAGTTTAGCTCCTGTTTTCACTAACTCATCTTTGGTTCTAAATCCCCATTCTGCCCCAATTCCGAAGAATCCACAGTTCACGGCAGTTTGCATATCTATATCAGTATCGCCAACATACATAACCTCTTCCGGTTGGAGATTCATCTCTTTAAGAATTTCCAATCCCCCTGCCGGATGTGGCTTAGGCTGGATATTAGGACGAGTTCCTCTAACAAAAGAGAATCTAACTTCAGGGAAGAAGTGCTCCATCATTAGTTCGCAAAAATGCTGAGGTTTATTGGAGAAGACACCTATTTTTGTGTCTGTAGAAGCAATGTAAGCTAATAACTCATTTATGCCCTCATAAGGTTTTGAATATTCATGCCAGTTTTTATGATAGAATTCATTAAACATATCGCGACACCTAAAAGCTGTTTCTTCATTTTTCATTTCAGCAGGTAAAGCTCGCTTGCACAATTCAATAACCCCTGAGCCTACAAAGTAATAATAAGCTGAAACCGGATGGGTAGGCAATTCCAAATCTTGCAAAACACTATTCATAGTGTTAGCAATATCTTTAATAGTATCAATTAAAGTTCCATCTAAATCAAAAACAACAACTTTATATTTATTCATCTTTTAAACTCCCTAATTAGTAAAGTTACAAGATAATATCTAATTACAAATAGTCAAGCTTTATCGCTAAATAAAAAGACTCACAAAGCTATATTTAAGTAGCAATGTGAGTCTGTAGATTGTTAATAGTTAGTAATATGGATTTGGGTTTTAATTGTTAATTGTTATTCTCTGTTTGGCGAAAAGAAGACTGAAGATAATTCTCAATACCGCTTGAATTATAATCTTCTCCATCTCTTCATTCAATAAAGGGATATCCAAAATAGCATTAATCCTATCTGCCAGATAATGAATTGTGCTGTCATCAAACTTGTTATTACGGTTGCCTGCTTCCTTAATCACTTCTCTCATTATTAAATCATTCATACTTCCTCCATTGTTTATTAGATTATTGATTGTAAAATTGCACTTGCCGGGGTAGAAATTAATACGCCTAAGCAAAATAAGCTGATTAACCAATACCTCATGTACTTGTGCTCCTGTCTGTGAAGTTTAAACTCTAATTCAATGCTATTCATCTTTTCATATAGTTTTAATAAGTCTATATCATTCATGATTATGCCTCCATGTTATTTATCTCTCACTTACTATAGGGACAACTTTTATCGGAATTGTCCCGGTTTGCAAAAATAGTTGAAATTATCTTCATTAATAAGCATAATTTACTAATTCAATATTTCAAAATCGAATTATATTGACATAAATAGCTATTATTAAAATGTATAATTAGAAATGATAATAAATTAATGTGAGGAATAAATGAAGAAAGCTTTAGAAAGATTAGACTACAAACAAATGCTGGGAATTGTTTTCGGCAGTCTTATTTACGGAATTGGATATTCGTGGTTTTTGGTGCCATATCAGATGTCACCCGGAGGAGTTGGTGGTATTGCGCAGATTCTTAATCACTTTTTCAGTTTACCTGTAGGTATGATTAGCTTGTCTATGAATGTTCCACTTTTTATAATTAGTTTCTTAATGATTGGAAAAACATTTGGAGCAAGATCTATTTTCGGCATGATAGTTTCTGCCTTATCTATTGACCTTATGAGTTTTCCTTTTTTACACAAAATAGGTATTTTCCCTGACTTAGCACCTTATACTCATCAGTTTCACGGACAAGATGTTTTAGCTCTACTCCACCCTGATGATATGCTTTTATCTGCTATAGCTGGTTCAGTAACATTAGGAATAGGATTAGGTATAATTTTTAGATTTAGAGGTTCCACAGGTGGAACTGATATCCCGGTTGCTTTAGTTAAACAGAAAACAGGTATTTCTGTCGGTTCTGCTTATTGGGTAATTGAAACCTTAATTATTTTGGCAGTTTGTATTACCTTCCAAGATCCAAAACTTTTGATTTGGGCATATATTAACCTCTTTATTTCAACTAAAATGACTGATATTGCTAGTGAAGGTTTGCCATATTTAAAAGGCGTTTATATTATTTCTACAGAAGCAATTCAGATTAAGAATGAAATCTATGAGAAATTGAATCGCGGTGTTACAATCTTCAAAGCTAAATCAGGTTGGAGCGGAAGAGATTTAAATGTTTTACTCTGTGTTTGTAATAGAAGACAAGTAGGACCTCTTACTGACTTAGTTAAAAGCATTGATCCTGATTCATTTGTGATTCTTAATGATGTGTATGATGTTATGGGGTATGGCTTTAAGAGTAGGGTGCTTAATCTTCAAGATGAAAAAACCATCGAACAGATTCATGCTGACTTAGAAGCTGCCAAACAGATACATGATTAATTAATAAATGATATGATAGAAGGGCGTATTGCGATACGCCCTTTATTTTTTGTCCGAATAACTTTGAATAAAACACATATTAACATGATTATATTTGTTAACTGATGATGAGCTGTTCTAAAATATGTTGACGGAAAACAAGACGAAATATAATGTATAAAAAGTGTGGTTTTGCGCTAGGCTTGAGAAGAAAACTTAGGCTTTAAAAAGTTAGTGCAAAGGAATTTTAAAATTTAAGGAAATAATCATGAATGAAATTATAGGAATAGACAAAATTGAAGAAAAGATTTTAGCCAAAGAAATAGATTCTTTTTCAAAAGTTGATCTTTTAGCAATTCTTCTTGAAGGCGGTGCAAAAGTCAAGAATGCAAGAAAATTGTCTGAACAAATAATACAAGCACACGACAATGATTTCTTAAATTTAGAAGTTAGCGACTTGACTGAAATCGCAGGATTAGGAAAAACAAAAGCTTTACAAATTGTTTCTGCGATAGCGTTAGTAAAAAAGTTTTATGATGATAAAGATAATCTTGATTTTGAAATCGATTATGTTGCATCCAATGATCAACTTACTATTTTTGATTTATTGGGGATTGATAAACCCAACTGTGAGATCAAGATTAATAAATCAAAAAAGGTCTATTACCATAAATATAAAACTAAAGATAATTATTTTCAGTTACAAAACAGACGCTATTTAGGTAACAAATTTAAACTTCTGGGGTTTATTGAAGATATTGTTGAAGCACGATGTGGAGAAATTAATTCGTTTTGTGATATTTTTGCAGGAACAGGTGTTGTGGGAGAAAGGTTTAATAGACCTGAAATTAAAATATTATCAAACGACTTTTTGCATTTTAATTACATTTGTTTGAAAACATTTATTGGAACATATTATTATGATGAAGTTAGTGTTAAGAATAAAATTGATTATCTTAATGCTTTAAAAGGAGAAGAAAACTATTTTTCGCAATATTTCTCCAACACTTATTTTACTTTTGAGAATGCCAAAAAGATTGGAACTGTACGAGAAGAAATTAATAGCATTGCAGAGAATGAGAATGAAAAAAATATTCTGTTATGTTCTCTTTTGTACGCAGTGGATAAAATTGCCAATACTGTAGGTCATTATGATGCTTTTCGTAAGAAATTAGATATGACAAACTCTTTAAAATTATTGCTTCCCAATATTGATAGCTCGCACAACATCAATAATGAAATATACAAAATGGATGCAAATAAGTTGATTAGAAAGATTAATTGCGATGTTTTATATATAGATCCACCTTATAATTCTCGGCAATATTCTGATGCTTACCATTTGCTTGAAAATTTAGCTAAATGGGAAAAACCGGAAGTTTTTGGTAAAGCTAAAAAAATGGACCGTTCACATATTAAAAGCGACTATTGCTTGAAGTCCGCATTAAAGGCATTTGCAGATTTAATTGAAAATGCTAATTGCAAGCACATTTTATTATCATACAACAATACAGGAGATTCTAGAGATGGTCGTTCTAACGCTCGGATGAATGATGAGGATATATTGAATATATTACAAAATAAAGGTGAAGTAGAAATATTTGAAAGAGACTATAAAGCTTTCACAACCGGTAAAAGCTCTGATAATGACAATGCTGAAAGAATCTTTTATTGCAAAGTTAAGGAAGATTAATCATGATAAAACCCTGGTCGATAACTACAACTTTAAGGAATCCTGAGAGATTAAGAAGTTTTTTAAAAGTTGCACAGCAAATTGAAGGAAATGAATGGAATTTAGAAACTCAAGTCAAATATCAAGTTCTATTAATTCAAAATAGACTTTATGGTTATGGGAATGCACAATTTTATAGTAATTTATCAGAACATCAAGCAAGTCTAATAGGTGATATAACAAAAGAAATTAATTACAAGCAAGCTGAAGAGATTTTCATTACTAAAAATTATGAAGATCCTCCAATGAGAGGAAGGCAATCTTTAAATCCTCTTACAAAGTTAGGATTTGTTTCAATTGTAGCTAATACTGTTAGACTTTCAAGTTTAGGTAAGCTTTTCTTAAAAGATGATTTTGACTATGGAGAAGTATTTCTTAATTGTTTTTTAAAATGGCAAATACCAAATCCTCTTAGTAGAGAATTTAAAATTGAAGATGGATACAATATTAAGCCTTTTGTGGGCACAATTCACCTTATAAATTCAGTAAATAAAAAGTGGGTAGCACTAAATCATAAGCCAAAAGGTATTTCAAAGCATGAGTTTTCTCTGTTTGTGCCAACTTTAGTTAATTTCTCAAACATTGAAAATCAAGCTCAAAAGATAATAGATTTGAGGCTAGAATTGTTGAATAAAAATAGAGATGAGCAGAAAGAGGTTTTTGAAAGCTATGAGATAAATTATGCTAAAGAGTTTTTAAGTGACAATGATTTAGCGATTATATCAAAACTACTTAAGAATCTAAAAGATTATGGAGATAATGCCATTCGCTATTTCAGATTAACAAGATTATTTTACATTAGAGGTAATGGATATTATGTTGATTTAGAGCCAAGACGATCTATCGAAATTGAAAATTTGCTTAGTTTTGATAATGCGCAATCATTAGAGTTTAGCTCAAAAGAAGCTTATTCTGATTATCTCTCAGACATTAAACAACCAAAATTGCCATGGGAATCAAAAGACAAATATATCGGAATTATTGATAAGCTTATTGAAGAGATTAGAATATATGCAAATAATCTTTCAGTGGATTTAAAAGAAATCTTAGATGTTGGCGAATTATCTGAATCAGAATTAAAACAATATATTCAGGAATTACGAGATTATAGGAGAAGCCTGCAAGAAAAAGAGTTACACATTGAGTCTCAAAATATTGCGAATATTGAAGAATATATTCAGATTCTTGAGAACATTTACACTTACGAAAACAAGCCATTGTTACTTGAGAAAACTTGTTCGCTTGGTCTTAACGCTTTGAATGATGCAATTAAAATTCAGCCTAATTATCCTGTTGGAGATGATAACGAACCAACATTCACAGCACCCGCAAATACACCGGATATTGAATGCTATTATGAGGTTTTTAATTCTATATGTGAGGTTACAATGCTAACAAGTAGAGATCAATGGTATAACGAAGGTCAACCGGTTATGCGACATCTTCGAGACTTTGAGATTAAACATAATGACAAAGTCGCCTTTTGTATATTTATTGCTCCAAAGCTTCACAGAGATACCGTTAACACTTTTCATACAGCAGTAAAATATGAATATGAGGGCAAACAGCAAAAGATAATTCCCTTAACGATTAATAATTTTGTTGAATTATTAAAAATTTTGACACAGTTAAAAAAATCCGGCAAATTCTTATCCCACATTGAATTAGAAAATCTATATAACGAAATAATTAAAGAAATAAACCATGTCAAAGATTCGCATGAATGGATTAACAGTATTCCCAACATTATCCAGCAATGGAAAAGCAAAATAGTGAGTTAAAATGAAAACAAATATTATTTATAATGATGATTGTATTAAGATACTTGATGAGAAAATAGATAAAGATTCAATTGATTTGGTTTTTGCTGATCCTCCTTATAATCTTTCAGGAAATGGTTTGAAGTGGGAAGGAAATAAAACAGGCGGCGATTGGTATATGGTTAATGAAAATTGGGATAAAATGTCGGAGCCAGACTACTTCAAATTTACAAGAGAATGGATAGCAGGTTGTACGCGAGTGTTAAAGAAATCTGGTTCCATATATATTGCTTGCAGTTATCATAACATTGGTGAAATAATGATTATTTTAAAGCAACTTGATTATAAAATTAACAATATAATAACTTGGTATAAAAGTAATGCAATGCCTAACATGACAAGGCGTGTTTTTACTCATTCGACAGAATTCGTGATTTGGGCAGTAAAGGGTAGTGGTTGGACATTTAATTATGAAATGCTAAAAGAAATTAACCCGGAAAAGCAGAAGAGTGGAAAAAATAAACAAATGCGTGATTTCTGGAATATGCCATTAGTTCAAGGTAAAGAAAGATTAAAACAGGAAAACGGAAAAGCTCTTCACCCGACACAAAAACCGGAAGAGATGTTAAAAAGAATAATTTTAGCCAGTTCTAACGAAAATGATATTGTCCTTGATCCTTTTTTGGGAAGTGGTACAACCGCTTTAGTTGCTAAAAAATATAAACGACAATGGATTGGAATTGAAAGGGATGTAGCATATTTTAAGGCTGCAGAAAGCAGAATTAATAAAACTTCAGCTCCTGATATTATTACTAAAGTACTCTTCGATTAGGATGGTGAAAGTTACCATCCTAATCGTTTTATTCTAAACTAAATCTTCAAGGCTATATTATCCTAACAACTTAGCAATCTCTTCTACTTTAAGTAATTTACCGGCAGAGATAACCTTCTCATCAATCACTAAAGCTGGAGTCATCATCACCCCATAATCCATGATTTTATCCATATCTGTTACCTTCTCAACAGTAGCATCAACACCTTTGTTAGCTACAGCTTTTCTAACATTTTCCTCTAATTTCTTACACTTCGCACAACCTGAACCGAGTATTTTGATTATCATTTTATTTCTCCTCTAAGAGTTTTAAGTTTTGTATTGATTAAGCAATTAAGCCAAAAATATAGCCTGTGAATGTGGAAAAAACTATAACCAACGCTACGAAAGTAACAGTTTTCTTAATCCCGATAACAGAATTAATTACCAACATGCTAGGCAAAGATAGGGCAGGACCTGATAATAAAAGAGCAAGCGCAGGACCTTTTCCCATACCCGCACCCATTAATCCTTGTAGAATCGGGACTTCTGTTAGAGTTGCGAAATACATAAATGCTCCGGAAATGGCAGCAAAGAAGTTAGCTAAAAGTGAATTTCCTCCAACAGCTGATTCTATCCAATGAGAAGGAATCCACGCTTCGTGTCCCGGTCTTCCTAACAAAGAACCGGCAATCATAACTCCAATAAAAAGAAGGGGGATAATTAATTTCGCAAAAGTCCAAGTTGATCCCAGCCAATCATTTAATTCTCCATCATCTACAGCTAACCAGATTATTAAAAGAATAATTGCTACTAAATAAGGAATGACTGGTTGTCCTATAAATTTCATATTTTGAGTGAAGAAAGCAGCTCCACCTACCACGATTGCGGAAACTATTACCTTCCAAAAGCTTAATCCATAAAAGCGGTTTAAAACAAAGCCTAGAATCAAAGCTGATCCTGCTGAAATCACCCATTTATTGGCAAACATGAAGTTCATAAAGTTGCTTCCGGTTGCCTCATTTGGTTTTGCCCAATTAAGAACTAAAAGGATAACTATCATTAAACCAAAGTAGATTATTGTTTGCCACAATGGTTTTGCTTCGTCATCCATGCCGGCGGTCATCACGCTATCTTGTCTCTTTTGTTCCTCTTTTCTAAAGATTAAATGCATGCATAAACCAATGACAACACTGAAAACTACAGCACCCAAAGCTCTTGCTATTCCTATTTGGATGCCTAAGATTCTGGCAGTCATTATAATTGCCAAGATGTTTATGGCAGGTCCTGAATAGAGAAAAGCAATAGCAGGTCCTAAGCCCGCACCTCTTTTATAAATGCCACTAAACAGAGGCAAGATAGTACAGGAACAGACAGCTAAGATTGCTCCCGATACAGAAGCTACACTATAAGCTACCCATTTCGGGGCTTTGGCACCCAGATATTTTAACACAGCAGCTTGACTTATAAAGACGCTTACCGCTCCGGCAATAAATAGGGCAGGAATCAAGCAATAAAGAACATGTAATTGAGCATATTCTTGTAACATGTAAAACGCTTCCATTAAGCCACTTTTAAATCTGAATGAATCAAAGGGGATATAGAAGGCTAAAACAAATATTCCAATCATTAAAGAGAGGTATTTAAGTTCTTTTAATTTCTCATTCATTATTTCCTCCACATGGTGTCTTGTTCTCTTTGGCATTGATAATGCAGTTGAAGATATTATGCACACAATGATATATTAGCCTATAATACACCTGATTTAACTCTTTTCTACTATCAACTATCCCAGCATCTTTCAGTATTTTGAGATGCTTAGAGACAGTGGACATGTTGGCATCAATCTTACTTTGTAGTTCTTGCACACACTGCTCGCTTTCAGCTAACTCCTCAACAATCAAGAGTCTTGTTGGATGAGCTAACGCCTTCAAAACAGTGGTCATGTATTCTAATCTTTCATCTCTTTCCATTGTTTCTTCCTTTAATAATTATCACGTTTTCCTATTTTGCATAATAGGAAAATAGGTCAAGAAAATAATATTTTAATTAATAATTAATAATTAATAATTGAAAGAAAAGACCTTTAACACATAGTTAAACAGAGTTTTAAGAGGAAGAAGGAAGAATGTTTTACCTGGGGGCTTCGTGAACTTCGCCCTCCCAGGCAAAAGACACAAAAAACACAACAAAGAAAAAATATTAGCCACTTAAAACACTGAAAACACAGATTAAGATGGACACGAGCCTCTCAAATCCCCTTGGGGATAAATAGTTTAGCCTGTGTGTTGTATTCTTGTACCTAAGAATTAACCACAGGTACAGACACAAAAAAAGACCTATCCCTGAAAGGGATCAGTAAAAAAAACAGTAAAACTATTTAGGATTGGATAATCATTTTAATTAATCCTTAGTGCATCCCTCTCTAGTATCACGATTAAATCTCGAATTTACAACGAATTAGTCAAGGCAGTGCCAAGAAAGTGGAAATATTAAGAATCTATTTGACAAGAAAATCCGTTGAATTATATGTTGGTTATAAATACTTCAGGAGTTCAGACAAAGTGAAAAAAATTGTAATTTTAACCCGCGATGGAAAGTTTTTTGGACAGACTCGCAAGCCATGGGTCTCTGCAGATCTAAGCAGAATTCATGAGCTTATTTTAGAAGCCAATTACGAACCGATTCTTTTAACCTATCATCAAGTGTTTAATGAAGATATAGATTTATCAGGTATTCCTATTTTCTATACATTTAGTCAGAAAGAAAACCTGAGAAATTATATTGGGGATATTATTCATTATTTATATATGAAAGGCTATAAGCTAATACCAAGCTTGCCTTTGCTGCTCTGTCATGAAGATAAAGGCTATCAGGAAGTGATGAAGAAACTACTCGATATCAAATCTCTAAATAGTTTCTATTTCTCCTCAAGTGATGATATTGCCAATTATGATATTACTTATCCTGCAGTGCTAAAAACTATTGATGGTTCTAACGGCAAAGGCGTTTCACTTGTCCATTCTGAAGCTCAACTGCGGAAGGTACTCAAGAAATGGGAAAGAATTCATTTTATTGAGAAATTAGATTTATATAGAAGATCCTACCTTCGATTTAAGAAATATACAGACTACCCAAACTACCATAATAAAGAAGATGTTCGCCAATATACAAAACATATTAAGCCGGAACGCAGTTTTATTCTCCAGCCATTTGTGCCTAACTTGGAGTATGATTATCGTGTGTTGGTTTTGTATGATCATTTGTGGGTAACCAGACGCTGGAATCGCGATAATGATTTTAGAGCTTCCGGTGCCAAAAAGTTTGATTGTAACTTTACAGCAGAGCCAGGACTCTTAGATTTTGCCATGGATATTTATAAGAAATTTGAATCTCCTTCTCTCTCTATTGATGTTGCTTACGATGGAAAAGATTATCATTTGATTGAATTTCAGGCTCAACATTTTGGGGTGAATGTGATAGTGAAGAATAAAGGGTACTATTATCAAGCAGAAAATGAATGGAAATTTATGGAGATAAAACCTGATTTTGAAAAGGAAATTGTTTATTGTTTGATTAAGTATTTGGAGAATAATTAAGTAAAGAGGAAGAATTTTATCTAGGGGTCTTTCTGCAATACATTACGCCTCCCATGCTGATTACACATATTTCACGGATTAAGAAAGATTAAGACAGATTAAGAAAGAAAGGAAAGGGCGAATATTGATTCGCCCCTACAAAATCCTGTGTTAAGAATCTCTTCAGTCCTAATTATTAATTATTAATTAAAGATGTATCTCCGGCAAATAAGGTTTCAACACTCCCGGTATCTCAAAAGTTCCATCTTCATTTTGATAGTTCTCTAAAATAGCAATAATAGTGCGTGGAGTAGCTAATCCGGAACCATTAAGAGTATGAATAAACTGCACTTTTCCCTCATCATCTCTATATCTTATGGAAGCCCGACGAGCTTGGAAATCTACAAAGTTGGAGATAGAAGAGACTTCTAAATATTTGTTAGCTCCCGGTGCCCACACTTCAAGATCATAAGTCATGGCAGAGGCAAAGCTAGTATCACCGGTGCATAATCTAAGTACGCGATAAGGGAGATTCAGAGCTTTGAGAATATCTTCAGCATCACCCACCATCTCATCTAAAACCTTCCATGAATCGTCTGGTTTCACAAATCTTACCATCTCAACTTTATTGAATTGGTGAAGTCTTTGTAATCCACGCGTGTCTTTACCGTAGGAACCTGCTTCTCTTCTAAAACAGTTGGAGAAACCAACAAACTTCTTAGGTAAATCTTCATTTTTAATAATCTCACCCGAGTAGAAATTGGTGATGGGAACTTCCGCAGTAGGAATAAGATACATATTGTCTTCAGCGATAAAGTACATATCATCTTTTAGCTTAGGAAGCTGTCCTGTGCCTTGCATAGCAACAGCATTAACCATGGTAGGCACCATTATTTCTTGGTAGCCATGATGAATTAAGTGATAGTCTAACATGAAGTTAATCAAGGCTCTCTCTAATCTTGCTCCCATTCCTGTATGAATCGGGAAACCGCTTCCTGAGATTTTAGCACCGCGTTCTAAATCTAATAATCCGTTTATATCTGCAATCTCCACATGGTCGCGGGGTTGGAAAGCAAATTCTCTGGGTTCGCCCCACTCTCTGAGAACTTGATTATCAGCTTCTGTTTTGCCAATAGGAACTAATTCATGAGGAATATTTGGCACCCACAGAATTGCCTCTTGCAGAGCTGTTTCGGCATCACTAAGAGTAGCTTTTAAATCTTTAATCTCTTGTGCCACACTCCCCATCTGCTCTAATAACTCTGTAGCATCTTCTTTGTTCTTCTTCTTGGTACCAATCTCTTTGGAGACTCTATTCTGCTCTGCTTTCTTTTGGTCAAAATTAAATTGCGCCACTCTTTTAGCTTCATCAAGTGCTAAAATTGCATCTATATCAGCTTTCTCATTTTTATTCTGTACTGCTTGTTTAACCAATTCCGCGTTGTCTCTAATAAATTTTAAATCTAACATTTTATTCCTTTATTTATAATTCACCTGCAATTTTAATCATCTCTAAGTAAGAATCAGCTTT
>JBAYZI010000032.1:0-21264 GCA_041672585.1 Cloacimonadales bacterium (SeqCode)
CAAAGTAAAAGATGAGAGTGAACGCAGAATTCCTACTTCTCAATTAAATGAATTTGTTAAAACAGTGATTGATAGACGCCCTCCTTCTCATAAAACAGGCACCATGCTAAAGATTTACTATATTACTCAACCTGATACAGATCCACCTACTTTCATCTTCTTCTGTAATAGTCCACGCAAGATAGCTGATGACTATAAGAAGTTCTTGCATAATCAAATACGCAAGGTGTTTAAGTTTGAAGGTGCTACTATAAAGATGATATTTAAAGGTAAAGATGCTAATGAACCCGATATTATATATTAGCTTAGCTTATCTGTTGGCGTATCTTATTGGCGGATTTCCTACCAGTGCGATTGCCGGCAAACTAAAAGGCATAGATATTACCAAACATGGAAGCGGTAATGCAGGTGCTACTAATGCTTTAAGAGTGTTAGGAACCAAGATAGGCGTTACTGTGATGTTGGTTGATGCTTTGAAGGGAGTAGCTGTTATAGCCTTAGGAAGCTGGATTATTACTCAGTTTGCTCGTGAATCCAATCAAATCTATGATATCACGCTGGGCATAACAGGTATTATTGGACATGTCTTCTCTATCTTTTTAAAGTTTAAAGGTGGAAAAGGTGTTGCCACTGCTGCAGGTGTTTATGCCTATCTTTCTCCGGTTACTATGCTTATTGCTTTGGCAGCCTTTGTGCTAACTGTCGCCTTGAGTAAATATGTTTCGCTGGGCTCTATTGTGGCAGCTACGGTGCTTGTGATTAGTCAGTTGGTGATGAATATAATGACTGACTTTGCAGGGTTACCGACCTTGATTATGACGGTTCTGCTCGCATTGTTTATAATTATTAAGCATAAGCAGAATATCAAAAGATTGATGGCAGGGAACGAGAACAAAATTTCTTTCAAGAAAATTAACAAATAGCAATTGAAGAGGAAGATCTTTATCCACTGATTACACAGATTTCACGGATTAAAATGGATACGGATCCTCTTAATTCCCCTCTTCATTCGCAAAGCGAATCTCTGGAGAGGGGTGGCAGCTTGCTGACGGGGTGTGGTCTTATTCCCCTCTGTGGAGGGGTGCCGGTATTCCCGGCGGGGTGGTCTCTTAATTCCTCTCTTCCTTTGCTGTAGGCAAAGTCTCTGGAGAGGGGTATCAGCTATGCTGACGAGGTGTGGTTCTTCAAGTCCCCTTAGGGAATTTGTTGCTTCTTAATATTAAAGTGCATAGAAGCGTACCAGTTTACGCTTCCTAAATTAGATAAAAATTAAAATTCGTAGGAGTTTTTGATGTGTGGAATCATAGGAGTTTTTAATCATAAAGGTGCAGCAGAGTTAGCAGCCTTAGGGATGTTCGCTGAACAACATAGAGGACAAGAGAGCTGTGGCATGGCAGTTTCCGATGGGAAAGTATTTACTCTCAGGAAGAAGATGGGCTTAGTGAAGCAAGTATTCACGCCGGAAATCCTGGGTAAGATGAAAGGGAAAGTCGCTATCGGGCATGTTCGCTATCCTACCAAAGGTTCAGCTACAGCCTATAACTCGCAACCTCATACAGTAGAATCTCTTTATGGTGCTACTTATGCCTTAGCCAGCAATGGCGATGTTGTGAACTATTATGAAGTTAAAGAGGAGTTGGAACGCAAAGGTGTTTATTTCAACAGTGAGAATGATGGTGAGCTAATTCTAAAGTATATTATCTATCAAATTCAAGCTGAAGGAATGACCATTGTGGAAGCTATTAAGTCTATGATGAAGAAGATTAAAGGTGCCTATTCCACTGTTCTGGCAACTCCTGACAAGCTGTATATGATTCGTGATCCCTATGCAATCAGACCTATGGTGTGGGGTAAGATGAAGAATGGCACTGTAATTGTCGCTTCTGAATCTTGTGCTTTGGATATTATTGGTGTGGAAAATAGGTTAGAGGTTCCTCCTGCCGGGATTATTGAAGTGAGTGAAAGAGATATTAAGATATTTGAGAATGATCCTAATGATTATCGCTTTTACCCTGAAGAGAGACACTGTATCTTCGAATTAATCTACTTCTCGCGTCCTGATAGTTTTCATTTTGATGAGAATGTTTATGAAGTGAGAAAGAAGATTGGTGCTATGTTGGCATTGAAAGATGATGTTCAACCAGATGTAGTTGTGCCTGTTCCGGATTCAGCAAACTTCATGGCTGTGGGTTATGCTAATCAAAAGAATTGTTACTTCAGCATGGGTTTGATTCGTAATCACTATGTCGGCAGAACCTTCATCAAGCCTGAACAGAGCAGTCGTGATGAATCAGTTTCGCAGAAGTTTAGTACGCTGCCTAATTTCTTCACAGGTAAGAAGGTGGTTCTGGTTGACGACTCCATTGTCAGAGGTACAACTATCAAACAGATTGTTAATATGATTAGGAAAGCAGGAGCTGCCGAGATTCATCTTAGAATAGGTTCCCCTGCTGTAAAGAATTCTTGTTATTATGGAATTGACACGCCTAATGCTACTGAATTAATAGCTAATCAAAAGAGTTTAGAGGAGATAAGAGATTATGCCGGTGCAGATTCTCTTAAACATATTGAGTTGGAAGATTTACTAAAATGTGTGAAAACAAATGAATATTGTCATGCTTGTTTTTCAGGCGTGTACCCAATAAAGTTAGGTTAAAATGGATATTGATTTAAAGAAATTTGATAAGTATGCTGTTGCAGCTACTACTAAAAAGATTGCTGTTCTTGGTGACATTATGATAGATCACTATATTATTGGTCATGTATCCAGGATTTCTCCTGAAGCACCTGTTCCGATTTTGGAAGATTTAACTGATGAATATCGCCTTGGTGGGGCAGCTAATGTGGCTGCTAACATTTCAAGCTTAGACGCTAAAACATATCTTATTAGTGTTTTAGGTGAAGATAGTAATAGCCTTGTTCTCATGGATTTATTAAAAAAGAAGAATATCGATACCTCTTATATTGTCTGTGATAAAAGTAGGCCAACAACTATAAAAACACGAGTTACCTCTAAAAAGCAGCAAATTGTGAGAGTAGATAGAGAAGTAACAACTCCGATTAGTTCAGATATTGAAGATACTATTATTGCTAACTTTTCCAAGATTGTAACTGAAATAAATGCCTTGGTCATAGAAGACTATAATAAAGGCTTGCTTACTAAACGTGTAATTGAAAGTGTAATTAAAATAGCTAAAGAACATAAAGTCCTAATCACTGTTGACCCTAAGGTTGATAACTTCTTCACTTACAAAGGTGTAGATGTCTTCAAACCAAACTTAATTGAACTCTCTAAAAACATGAATGCCAAGATTAATAACGAGAGAGATTTGCACAATATTGCCTGGAAGCTGTTTGATGAAATCGAAGCACGCTATTTAATTGTAACTTTAGGTGAGAAGGGAATGCTGATTTTTGAAAGAGATAAGAACATCTTCTCACTACCCTCTTATGCTCGCGAAGTGTTTGATGTTTCCGGTGCTGGAGATACTGTTATCAGTACGCTTACTTTGGCTATGACACTGACAGATTCTGTTTTGGAATCAGCTATTATTGCCAATCATGCAGCCGGGATAGTTTGTGGCAAGCAAGGCACTTCACCCACTTCTTGGCAAGAGATTAGGGAGTCGGTTGAGCAGGAATCTCAATGAAGATTAAGGAGAGAATAAAGAGCTGGCAAGAGATTGAAGTAATCGTCAAGCAGTGCCGAGAAGAGAAGCAAAGAATCGTCTTTACTAACGGTTGTTTTGATATTCTGCACTTTGGACATGTCAGCTATTTAGAAGAGGCAAAAGAGTGTGGTGATCTTCTCATTGTCGGCTTAAACAGCGATGCTTCTGTCAAAAGATTAAAAGGGGAAACCAGACCTATCAATGGCGAATTAGAACGTGCTTTTGTCTTATGTGGACTTAAATCCGTAGATTTTGTGGTTATCTTCGACCAAGATACTCCTTATGATTTAATCAAGCTGATTACCCCGCAGGTATTAGTGAAAGGCGGAGATTGGAAACCGGAGCAGATAGTAGGTTCCGAGCATGTGTTGAACCATGGGGGAGAGGTGAAGAGCTTGCTGTTTCAAGCAGGTTTCTCTTCTACAAAAGTGATTGATAAAATGAATAAGGAGAAGTAAAAAATGTCCGTAGATAGTTCTCAGATTGGCATAGTTAAGAAGTATGAAAATGGTGTCGCTACGGTTGTGATGGATGTGCAAGGTGGCTGTGCCGGCTGTAAAATGCACGGCGTGTGTGGAAGTGATAAGCAGAATGCAGAGCATACCATTAACACTGATATAGAGCTGGTTGCAGGTGATAAAGTCATTCTCTACATTGATCCCTCTAAAAGAATCTTTTCAGCCCTGATGTTGTTCATTTTCCCTATTGTCAGCTTAGTGATTTTCTATTATATTGCCTCCTTATTTCTTGCTGAAGGCTTTTCAATTCTCTTTGGCTTTGTGGGTTTAATAGTTGCATTTATCATTAATAAGGTTATAGATAAGGTATGGGGTAAGAAAGTTGCTTTCATTATTGCCGGTAAATATGAAGAGGATATAGAACAATGAGAATAATCTTGAAAGATATGGTGTTTTATGGCTATCATGGTGTGCAAGATGAAGAACGAACTCTGGGACAACGCTTTATCGTTACTATAAAACTCAACACAGACGATGTGCATGATAAATATATTACTAAATTAGAAGATACTGTGGACTACACAAAAGTCTATGAAGTGATTAAAAATGTAATGGAAAAAGATAAGTTTTTGTTATTAGAGAATTGTGCCAACAAAATACTGGACACACTGCTTGAGAGCTTTACACTGGTGCAAACAGCAACGATAAGCATCAGAAAGCCTTCTGTACCGATTCAAGGACAGCTCAGCTTCTCGGAAATTGAGATGATTCGAGGTCGGTAATGGAAGTGATTCTCTCACTGGGTTCTAATCTCAATGACCGAGAGAATAATCTAACTAAAGCACTTTCCGAACTTTCCCAAATCTGCTCACTTACCAAACAGAGTAAGATTTACGAGACGCCACCCTGGGGGAAAACAGATCAAGCAAACTTCTTGAATCAAGTTGTAGTGGCTGAGACAAAGCTACAACCGCAAGAGCTGTTGGAACAGATTCATTTGATAGAAGCTAAGCTGGGAAGGGTTCGTCAGGAGAAATGGGGACCAAGAATCATCGATATTGATATTCTCTATTATGGTAACTTAATTTTAAACCAAGAGAATTTGATTATTCCTCATCCATATTTGCAAGAGAGAGCTTTTGTGCTAGACCCCTTAGAAGAGATTTATAGTGATAAAATAGACCCGCGTTACAACTTAACGGTCAGGGAATTAAATAAAACATTAAAGACAGGAGAAAAGATGAACAAGGTAGGAGCAATTGTCCTCGCTGCAGGCAAGGGTACAAGAATGAGATCCACTAATCCCAAAGTTGCCTTTCAATTGGCAGATAAATCTTTGGTAGAGAGAGTAGTAGAGACAGCGTCTAAATTAAATTCTAATCTTACTTGTGTGATAGTTGGTTATGCCAAAGAGAAAGTTATGGAGCTAGTTAGCAAGTACGATAATATTGCTTTTGCTGAACAGAAAGAGCAATTGGGAACCGGACATGCTGTGAAAATGGCACGAGAAGTGTTTGCTGATTTTGCAGGAGATATCTTTATTTTATGTGGTGATGTGCCATTAACCACTCCGAAAACTTTGCAAGGTCTGCTCCAAACTCACAGAGCCAATAAAGCTGCATGTACTGTTTTAACCCATGTAATCGATGATCCTGCACGCTATGGTAGAATCATTAGAGATGCTCAAGGAAATATTGATTGCATTGTGGAGTATAAAGATGCTACCGACAAACAAAGAGAGATTAGAGAGATTAATACAGGTATTTATGTCTTTAAAAAAGAGATGTTGTTCTCTGCCTTAGAAGAGATTACCAATGATAATGCTCAACATGAATATTATCTACCTGACACACTTAAAATCCTTAACCTCAGAAAAGAAATAGTGGCAGGACATATTCTTGATAACTTCGTGGAAGCAGCCGGGATCAACTCACAAGAGCAATTAGCTCAATTAGAAACAGAGTATTATAATGATATCAAACGTCGCTGGATGAATAATGGTGTGAGTATTGAAAACCCGTCATCTGTCATAATTGGCGAAGATGTTACCATCGGCAGAGATGTGCAAATAGCTGCAAATGTTGTGATTAAAGGCGATACTAAGATTGCTGATGAAGCGATAATCGGAGTAAACTCTTTTCTTAAAGATGCGGAAATTGGTTTCAAATGCCAACTCAAAGGCTTTAATATAGTGATTAATAACAAACTCTCGGCTAACACTGTTTTAGATTATACACAAACACTTTTGACCAGGGAGAGCTAGGCATGGCAGATAATTATCTCTATTCACCATGGCGACTTGATTATATTCTTTCTGAAAAAGAAGAAGGTTGTATCTTCTGCTTAAAACCTGAACAGACTGATGATGCTAAAAACGGTATCTTATATAGAAGTACTAACTGCTTTGTAATCCAGAATTTATACCCTTATAATAATGGTCATATTATGGTTGTGCCTTATCATCATGTGCCGACTCTCTATGAACTTAGTGAAGTTGAAATGATAGATCTCTTTGCTACAGTGAGAGTTGCCGAGAAAGTGCTTCGTCTTACTTACCACTGTGAAGGTCTGAATATTGGAGTCAACGAAGGTCATGCTGCCGGTGCCGGTATTGCTGAACATATTCATGTTCACTTAGTTCCGCGGTGGGTTGGTGATGTGAATTTCATGACTGTTGTGGGGGGCAAAAGAGTTATCCCTGAAGCCTTTGAAGAGACCTTTAGAAAATTAAAAGAACAGTTTGACAGTTTTGCAGGTTAGAATAATTTGTCATTTAAGCTTAAACTTATAATAGGTGTTATCTGCGTTGTTGCAGTTCTTGCACTAACGGTAGTTTCAGTAATTTATATCAAGGGCTCCAGAAGTGAAGAGGTTCCGCTTGATGATAGAGAACTTGCGATTAAGATCTTGAATGGCTGTGGAGTCCCCGGATTAGCCAGAGATTATGAAACGTATTTAAAAGAGAAATACGGAAGTTATGAAAATACCTTTTTTAAGTTTTCAGAACCTTCGAATATGAGAAAATATATCTATAATAAAAGTGTGATTATTGTTTCTCAAGAGATAGATTTTGCTGTCTCACCCAATAATTTAGAAGTATTGATTGACAGAACTGGTATTGAGCATTGGACTTATGCCATTGACGAAGTAGAGATGCCTGATTATCAATTTTTGATAATTGTGGGTAGCGATTTCCAAAATATCATGAAATAAGAGAGATATTATGCAAGGTAAAGAACTAGTTGAAAAACTGATTGAGTGGTCTGTAAACAGAAAAGCAGACAATGTTAAGTTTTACGATTTGAAAGGTAAAACTTCTTACACAGATTTCGTAGTGATTGTTGAGGGTAGTTCAGAACTACATCTCAATGCTATTGCTGAAAATATAATTGACGAATGCAAGGAAAATAAGATTCATGTGCGCGGTAAAGAAGGCATGAAATCTTCTTCTTGGGTTCTTTTAGACTTCGTTGATGTGATAGTTCATATCCTCACACCTGCTACCAGAGAATTTTACAAATTAGATAGTCTTTTTTCTAAATTGCAAAACGGCGATGAAGATTTAGATGAAGAGTTGGAAGATGAGGTAGATGAAGAACTATACGAAGAATTTGATGAAGATCTAGATGATGAATTAGACGGTGATGAGGAAAGTGATGGTTAAAGGTATTATTCGTAGTATTATAGCTTCAGCTTTTGATAAGTTGAATTTAGAAAATAATGATAAATTCAATGTTGAAGTACCTAATAATCCGCTTCACGGTGATTATGCTACTAATGCAGCCATGGTACTTGCGAAACTAAACCATAAAAGACCGAATGAACTTGCTCAAGCACTCAAAAAGCAACTGGAAAAAGATAAAAAGATAGCTAAAGTAGAAATTGCCGGTCCTGGTTTTATTAATATTACGCTTGATGTTTCTCTCTACCAAGAGCTTCTCTATGAGATACTTAAGGCAAAAGAACAATATGGTGCTTCGGAACATGGCAAAGATAAAACAGTGCTACTGGAGTTTGTCTCAGCCAACCCAACAGGACCACTCAACATCGTAAGTGCAAGAGCTGCAACCTACGGTGATACCCTCTACCGGATTTTGACCAAAGTTGGTTTTGAAGTAAAGCGCGAGTTTTACGTCAATGATGCCGGTAATCAGGTCGATATCTTGGCTGAATCCTTAGAGCTACGCTTACGCCAAGTTAGAGGCGAGAATATTGGTGATTTTCCTATTGATGCTTATCATGGTGATTACCTGATTCAAATGGCTTCTGAACTTAATATTACAGAGGGGAGCAGACTGCTCATGCTTCCTGAAAGAGATAGAATTGAGAGCCTCACTGAGTATGCTTTAGATGTGATTCATGAGATGCAGGTTGAAAGCTTGGAAAAGATAGGCTGTGAATTTGAGAACTGGGTTTCGGAGAAGAAACTACGTGAACAAGGTATTGTAGAAGAAGTACTTAGTTTCTTAGCTGAAGCAGAATGTACCTACGAGAAAGATGATGCTATTTGGTTCAGCTCCACTAAGTTCGGCGATGATAAAGATCGCGTCTTAATGAAAGCTGACGGTACGATTACTTATTTCGTTCCTGACTTAGCTTATCATCTCACTAAATACCAACGCGGATTTGATTATATCATTGATGTTTTAGGTCCTGATCACCATGGCTATGTTCCGCGCTTAAGAGCTGCAATTGAAGCTTTGAAATATGATAGAAATAAACTGGAAATTATCTTCTTACAACAGATTAACCTCTTTGAAGATGGAGAGAAGATTAAAATGTCCAAGCGTCTTGGTAAGATTATTACCATGGATGACTTGATTAATGAAGTGGGTAAAGATGTGGTGCGTTTCTTCTTTATTGATAGAAAAACTAATGCTCATCTAAATTTCGATATGGATCTGGCTAAGAAAGAGAGTGAAGAAAATCCTGTTTATTATATCCAGTATGCTCATGCCCGGATTAGCAGTATCCTGAAGAAAGCACGTAAAGATCATGATATCAGAATCGGCAAACCGTCGCGCAGCGCTATCGCTTGTCTGAAAGAAGATGAAGAGATTAATATGATGAAACAGATGATTGCCTTCCCGCAGTTGCTTGTGGATATTGCCGATACCCGTGAACCTCACAGATTAGCTATTTATGTTTATGAATTAGCCGGGATGGTGCATAAGTTTTACGGTAAGCATAAAGTTATTGATATTACTGATAGTGAGACTACTAAAGGGCGTCTTTTCTTGATGACAGCAGCCAAAAGCGTGATTGCGATTGCTCTTGATTTAATCGGGGTAAGTGCTCCGGACAAAATGAAGAGTAAAGGAACAACTCCTAAGAAAGAACAGAAATCTACTAAGGGCGATATAGAAACCATCATGGGTAACGCGATTAAGAAACGAAAACTATTGCAGGAACCTATGAGTATGGAAGAAGAGACAGAGGATAGTGTTGAATATGAGGAAGCAGAAGAGAAGCCAAAAACTGCTAAACCTAAGAAGAAAACCACTACTAGTAGCTCTGCCAAACTACCTGAACCGGAAGATCTTGTGCTTAAATCTAAAGAGAAAATAACAACTCGAAAGACTAAAATAGTTGCTGAGCCTGAAAAGGCTGAACCTAAAAAGATAGAGCCTAAAAAGGCAGAACCTAAAAAGACAGAGTCCAAAAAAGTTGAACCCAAAAAGGTAGAGCCTAAAAAGCCCGCCCCTAAAAAAGTTGAACCTAAGAAAGCTGAGTCTAAGAAGGCTGCACCCAAGAAAGTAGAACCCAAAAAAGCAGAGCCTAAAAAGAAACCGGCACCGAAGAAAACAGTAGCAAAAGAGACAGAAACCAAAGCTCCGACAAAGAGTAGCACCAAGAAAAAAACTACTGATAAATAAGGTGCTTGCTCAATTAATTTTAATAAATATGTAACGAATAACTTAATCCCGCGTTTAATAGCGTGGGATTAACTTTTATAATGTTGAATTCAATAGATCTTAGTTTTTGATTTCTTTTTTTAAAAGAGATTGCTTTAATAAACATGAATAAATCAGCCTCTTGGGGGACTTTCTTGTTTCTGAACTTTGAATAAGAGAGATTCTAATCAAACTGATTTTATAAGGAGAAATATGAGAACCTTAATCGTATCGGACACCCATCACAATATTGAATTGTACAAGAGCGTGTTAGAGAGCAGTAAGGCTGATGTCTTATTTCATCTGGGTGATTATTATGAGGATTCTGAGAGAGCTAAGTTTAGCAACTATTGTCAGACTCTGTATCGCGTTCCCGGTATCTATCATCCCGGTTATAGAAACCGCACTCTCCCTGCTATCGAGAAGCTGGAAATCTCCGGAATAGACGTAATTCTAGTGCACGATATTGAAGATGTAAACTTTGCTAATATCCGGAACAGCATAATCTTCTATGGTCATTCTCATACTCATAAAGTAAGTAAACATGAATCAAATATCCTGATTAATCCCGGACACTTAAAAGAGCTGGTAGATCGTCAGCAATTGGCTTCTTACCTTATCTTAACTCAGCAACCTAACGAGCTGACAATTGAGTGGCATCAGGTGCAAAACGGACTAATAAAAACATATAAAATAGTGAAAAATAAAGATAATACATTGGAGTTAAAGTTATGATGGAAAATCAATTCGTACCTAAAAGCGAGAATACCTACGACTTGCAACCATTGCTTAACGAGATTAGAAAAGTAATAGTTGGACAAGATTATATGGTCGAAAGAATCTTAATTGGTTTATTAGCAGATGGGCATATTCTTATCGAAGGTGTCCCTGGATTAGCTAAGACCTTGACAGTAAGTACAATAGCTCAAGCATTAAAAGTAGATTTTAAAAGAATTCAATTCACTCCGGACTTGCTTCCGGCTGATATTACAGGGACTTTAATCTATAATCAAAAAACAGCAGAATTCACCCCTAAAAAAGGTCCTATCTTTGCTAACTTCATCTTAGCTGATGAGATTAACAGAGCACCCTCGAAGGTTCAATCCGCACTTTTAGAAGCTATGCAGGAGAAGCAGGTTACTTTGGGTGATGAGACTCATATTCTACCCAAACCATTCTTAGTAATGGCAACCCAGAATCCTTTAGAACAAGAGGGAACTTATCCGCTTCCGGAAGCCCAGCTTGATAGATTCATGCTGAAACTGAAAGTCTTGTACCCTTCTAAGAACGAAGAAAAAGAGATTCTCCGCAGAATGGTGAACACGCTAAACGTGAATATAAATCCCATCTTCAATCCTGATGATATTATCAAGATGCGTCAAGAAGTGGAAGCTATCTATATGGATGAAAAACTCTATGATTATATAGTCGATATCGTGTTTGCTACCCGTACTCCGGGCTTATACAGAAACTTAAAACCTTTAGAGAATTACATAGAATTTGGCGCTTCTCCACGTGCTTCGATCTCCTTAGCCAAAGCAGCCAAAGCCCATGCCTACTTACAAAACAGAAATTATGTGATTCCCGATGATATTAAAGCTATCAGCAAAGATGTGCTACGTCATAGGATTATTCTCTCTTACGAAGCTGAAGCTGAACAATATGATAGTGATATGATAATCAGTAAGATATTTGATGAGGTAGAAGTACCATAGTATGAAAACAAGTGATATTATCAAGAAGATCAAGAAGATAGAGATTTCTACCAAAAACATAGTGGAAGAACTATTTGCGGGAGAATACCACTCACTCTTCAAAGGACAAGGTCTGGAGTTCTCTGAAGTAAGAGAATACACCCCGGGTGATAACTACCGCCTGATTGATTGGAATGTTACTGCCCGTAATCAAAAACCCTTCATTAAGACTTTCGAAGAGACGCGTGAGCTTAATGTTTTGTTTCTGGTAGATTGCAGTGCTTCCAATATCTTCGGTACCAAGAACCAGCTGAAATCAGAGTATATTGCGGAAATAACAGCCGTTCTCTCCTTCTCTGCTTTGATGAATCAAGACCTCTGTGGACTTCTCATGTTCTCCAGTGAAATAGAGAAGTATATCCCACCGCGTAAGGGAAAGAAGAGTGCTTTGCAGATGCTGCGAGAGATTCTCTTTTATGAAGCCAAAGAATCCGGTACAGATATTACCAAGGCGATTAAATTCATCTTAAAGGTAATCAAAAAGAGAAGTATCATCTTCCTTATCTCTGATTTTGAAGATAGTGGTTATATCGATGCCCTCAAACATCTCAAGAATAAGCATGATGTGGTTGCCATAAAAGTCTCAGACCCTGCTGAAACAAACCTGCCTGCTATTGGTATTGTTCACTTCTATGACCCGGAAACAGGCGAAGATATCGTGGTTAATACTAATAATCCGAACTTCCGCAAGAACTATATTACTGAATCTAATAACTGGGAAATCGAAACCCGGAACATTATGCAAGAGAGTCAAGTTGACTTTTTAAACCTCAACACTGAACAATCTTATGTCAAAGAGTTGCAGAAATTCTTTAACAAGAGATTAAAAAGGAAAAGATAAGAGTTCATTAGTCTATGAAGAAACTTCTATTATCTCTAATATTAATTATAAACATCTTCTGTTTATCAGGCTGGGAACAAAAGAATAGCGTTCCCGAGCCTTTAAAAGTGCTGTATCCCTTCTCAATTCAGCTTAAATTGGATTCTTCTTATAATCTAATCAAAGCTGAAATGCCGAATCGTAAGAATCTGCTCAAGTATGATGAAGACCAATGGCGGGTTACTCTGTCTGACTCCCTAAAACTAACACTTATGGCACTTAAACCCGGTGAAATACAAGTACCGGCTATTCAGCTGTTAGCCTTTGATGAACTGGGAACTGACACACTTTACACCGAGCCATTTCTGATTCAGGTAATGGCGATTAGTGATTCGACTTCCTTGCTGACAGATATTAAGCCTGTTCGCGGAGTTAAGCAACCAATTCTTCTTGAATCACAATATGGTTGGATTTTTACTCTTTTGAAGTACTTGTTGCTTGTCGGAGTTTTAGCTCTAATAATCTATTTAATTTACCGTTATCGTGACTCTTTGCTCAAGTTTTTGAATAAACATAAATTGGCTGAAGAAGAAATTATTCAGTTACCGTGGGAGTATGCACTACTGGAGTTGAAGCAATTTAAAAGCAAAATGCTACTAGTAGCCGGGAGAGAATATCTCTTCTCTGTAGAAATGTCCTTGTTGCTGAGAAGATTTATAGCCCGCTATTATGCTATTCCGGCAGCTGAAATGACAACTTATGAACTTCAAGAAGCTTTTAAATTCATAAATATTAAAGATAAAGCGACCATTATTACATATTTAAAGCAATTAGACCAGGTGAAATACACCAAAGGTAAAGTTGTTCAAGATTTTAGTCCTGCAGATATAACTGCTTGGTTAGAGAACTACCTCTTAGAAATAAAGTCTTTAGAAGAGAGTAAAACAGCAGAGAAGGAGAGTAAATGATTAAATTCCAAAACCCCTATATGCTGATAGTTCTGGCAGTAATTCCACTTTATATTGTGCTGCAGATTTGGTTCAAAAAGAAATTTACCAACAAGATACCTTTCTCGCGGACTAACCTGCTCATCAAAGCAGCTAATAATAAAAGAAGAAGCTTCTCTAACATTGATATTATGCGCTATGTTACTATTTTTCTTCTGATAATTGCCTTGTGTGAACCGGAAATCAGAAGCCAAAAGAAAGTTTTGGCTACTTGGGAAAGAAGTAATACTGATATCGTTATTTGTCTTGATGTCAGTGGTTCTATGCTGATCGAAACAGGCGGTAACAGAATGTTCACCAGTAGCTATTCCAACAGATTAAGAGATGCCAAAAAAGTGATTGAGAACTTTGTCGGCAAGCTCCAAGGTCAGCAAGTTTCTCTGATTACTTTCTCTAATTCTGCCCAAATCTTGACCCCGCTCTCTGATGATTATTCATTAGTGATTGAAAAGACTAAAGAGATTGATATAGATAGATCAAAGCAGGCTCTAACTGCTATCGGCATGGGAATATCCCTCTCGGCAGCAGTGTTAAAAGATTCTCCGGCAGAATCGAAGTTCATAATTCTAATTACCGATGGAGTGAATAATACAGGCGTTTATCAACCTTTAGAAGCGACAAAGTCCTTCGCTGTGCCATATGACTTAAAGATTTATCCGATTGGTTTTAATGCTTCACGAACAGGAGGCTTTACCGGTGATGATGTAGATATCGAAACTTTAAATAAGATTGCCCAACTCACCGGAAGTGGCAAAGCTGAATTGGCAAGCTCCAGCGAAGCATTGGAAACGATTATCGATAATATTGGTAAATCAGAGAATATCCAAGAGGATAAAGAGCTGCCCAACGCCTATTCTCCGGTGCATAATCTCTTTATCAGCATCGCCTTCTTGCTTCTCTTGCTAGAATTCTATTTAAGGAAAGTTAAATATTATGAAGTACAATAGATTTATGATTATGAAAACTAACACTATGCTAACTAATAAGACAACTAGGAGTAATTATGATTTGGGGTAATCCTTACTGGCAAACTTTAATCTTTATTATTGCTCCTCTCCTTGTAGTTCTGACCTTAGTGGTGATATTCATCACTGATAAACAGAGGAAAAAGAGCTTTGCCAGATTCTCTTCAGAGAGATTCTTCTGCTTCTGGAATCAAGGCTTCATCTCCTTCTATTGGAACTTAAGAACCTTTATCTATGCACTTGTGTTTGTGATGTTAATCGTGGCACTGGCAAATCCCAAGTGGGGTAAGAAAGAGACTGATTACGCTCGTTCCGGCATAGATATAGTCTATCTCCTAGATGTCTCGAAAAGTATGGATATCAATGATATTTCGCCTTCCCGCTTGCATCGTTCTCTCTCTCTAATCAGTGTGCTTTCGGAGAGATTATCAGGCGACAGAATTGCCTTAATTACCTTTGCCGGAAGTACTAATACTGTTTTTTCTTTTACTGATAATGTCAAGGTTGCTCACTCCATGATGAACCTGATTAACACCGACGATGTGAAGGTGTTCGGAACTAATATTCCTTTGGCTTTATTAGAAACTAATCGCTTGATAGAACGTGCTGCCAAGAAGAATGTAGTAGTCTTTTTCTTTAGTGATGGCGATAATTTAGAACAAGGCGAACCTCAGATTATGGAGCAAATTGCTGATTTGAAAAAACGCGGTGTAACCCTCTATTCTATCGGAGTTGGTACTCCTAAAGGGCACTTCCTAAAAGATAATACAGATGTTGTTTCGCGTCTGAATGAAGGGCTGTTAACCAGAGCAGCAGTAGCGACCGGTGGTACTTATATCGGCTTGAATGAAGAGAGTAATGCCCTGCAGGAGCTGGAAAAGGTTATTAATGAATATGATAAAAACCGCTACTCTTCCCACAACCCGCTCTTTTATAAAGAACAGTTTTGGCTTCCTCTTCTAATTGCCCTTATTCTGCTCTTAACCGAGACTTTTATTCCCTATGTAAAACCTTCTAAATTAAAAAGATATATCGAGAGTTAGTTATGAGAAAATCAATAATATTTGCAGTTATTTTTCTATCCTTAGCCACCCTGTTTGGAGGCTCTGTCATTAGAGATAACAACAAAGCAGTAGTTTCTGCACAAGATACGCTTCTTTATAATGCGGAAAAAATGATTGACAAAGCTTTGAAAAAAGATGAAGATAACCCTATTCTCAATCATAATCGTGGGGTGATTAAATTACGCCAATTTGAAGAGTATAAAGATAAATCAGGGATAACTGAAGCTATCGCTAATCTGGAAAAAGCCAAAGCTGATACCAGTAGAACTAATCTTCACTCTGCCTACTATAATCAAGCTAACGGCTACTATCATCTGCAAGATTACGGACAAGCCATGCAGAATTACCAAGAGTCTAGCACTTTTTTAGACTCAACCAGCGTTGACCCTGATTTGCTCTATAACTACGCCAATTCTCTTTATAAAATAGCCGAAACTAATGCTGAATATGATTCTCTTTTTGCATATGCTCAAGAGATTTATCAAGGTACAGCCGGCATGGTGGATAGTAATCACAAACAACAAATTCTGCATAACTTGGGCAATAGTTTCTTTAAACAGAAGATGTATCAAGAATCCCTAAGTTCCTATATTGAAGCACTTAGGCTCAATCCTAAGTCTGAAGATACCCGTCTGAATTACGAAATTGCTCTCCGTGAATTAGAAGCCCAACAATCTCAAGAACAACAACAGCAGGACAATCCTGATGACCAAGGAGAAGAGCAAGAGAGCTCGGAAACTTCAGAGCAAGAACAACAAAAGCAACAAGATGAAGCTAAAGAAAAACAAGATCAATATAAAGATTTGAGCGAAGAAGAGAAAGAGAAATTAGAAGCTGAAAAGAAGTTAGATGCTCTGCTCCAGCAACAATCTCAACCTGAAAATGAGGATAAACCGGATATGAAGAAAGCACGACCTACAGGCAGATATTGGTAAAACAGGAGATAACTATGCTAACTTTTTATAAACTCTTGCGACATAAACTACTACAGCTCTTAATTATTAGCCTGACAGGGTTATTGCCTACTCTTCTTTATGGAAACAACATTGAAGTAAATTCATCGGTATCTTCCACTAAAATAGGCTTAGAAGATGCTTTCAACTATACTATTAGTGTAGAATCAACAGGAAAAGAAGAGCTTAAAGTTGATATCAAACTAATTGAATTCGCAGCTGATTTGCACGGACCTAACATCTCCAACGCTTTTTCAAGTTCATTCAATAACGGAAGATTCTCTTCTTCAAGAACACAAACACATACCTATACCGCTTATGCACGTAAAGAAGGGACTCTCACTCTTCCACAAATAGAAGTTATTGTTAATGGTAAGAAGTTCTTCACCCAAGTTCATAAGATAGAAGTGGTGGCAGGTACTTTACGCCAACAACGGCAAACTAGGCAACAGACAAGGTCGCCATTTGACTCCTTCTTTGATCGCGGTTATGAAGCACCACCCAGAAATCAAAATAAATCATTTATTGAAGTGGAGATGAGTCGTGATTCTGTCTATGTCGGACAAGAGATTATTGCCAAATACACACTCTATGCTACGAGTAATCAATACAATATCAGAGCCGAAATTGAACCTTACGAAGGTTATGGGACAGTTAGCAGGGAAATACCTGATGCCGAATGGGTTAGAGTTAAAGCAAGGGGAGGTCAATATCTCATGCGCGAAATAGGCATCATCGTGATTACTGCTCAGCAAGCCGGAATGCTTACCCTCCCTAAAATGAGTGTAGTTGAAGATAATTTCTTTAATAAAATTGTTACGAATAGTCCTGAGAAGAAGCTGCTTGCCAAAGAGTTACCTCAAAAAGGCAAGGCGATAGATTTCTCTAATGCGATTGGTACCTTCACGATAAAATCAGAGCTAAACCAGAACACCATGTTTGATAATCAACAGAATCAATTAATCGTTACAATCAGAGGGAGAGGGAACTTCAAGAATATCCTCTATCCGCAGATTCATCAAGTCGATGGCTTAGAAATTCTGAAGCCCAAAGCTGTGCTGGATACTGCTAAAGAAGATGATAGTAGGTTGGTTCTCACTTATGATATAATCCCCTCTGCTTCCGGAAAATTCAAAATACCGGTGGTAAACTTCAACTATTTTGATGATAAATTAGAGAAGTATCAAACTATCTATTCTTGCAGTCATCTGCTTACCGTAAAAACAGTATCTGCTGCTGAAAGCATTACTAATGCTAATAATCAAGAGATCTTCTTTAGCCGAAATAGACTCTATCTAGGAACGATTAATCATGAATATCTGATCACCAACAAAGCCACCTACTGGGTTCTACTTAACCTCTTTATTCTTACCATGACTGGCTATCTTCTCTATTACAAACAGCAGAAGAAGCTGATGGGTAATATTGGTTTTGTGAGAAGAAAAGAGGGATTGTTGATTCTTAAGAAATCTATTGACGAATCTCAAAGTTTAGTCCAAAATAACGATCTTAGTTTCTATACTAAAGCCCAGAATAACTTGCTTAAATTCATCTCAATAACTACTAAAGCTTCTCTTCAACTATCTCAACAAGAGTTGATTAAAGAGCTTAAAAACAGTAGTGTGCATAAAGTTACAGTAGAGAAGATTAACTCTTTCTTAACATATTGTGAGCAGATTAAATACCGACCAAACTTTGAAACCAAAGAGAATATTACCAAAGACTTTCAGAAATATCAGGATATCTACCATGAAATCAAAAACAGTTAGAATTTATATTAGGATGCTCTCTACGCTTAATCTCAAACTCTACGGAGTTGTTTTGTTCTTTCTTGCTATGACTACTTTACCTCTCCAAGCTAATGAGCTGAACTTGCTCTTTAAACAGGCTAATAACTTCGTTCAACAAGGTAACTACTATGATGCTGTGAAGATTTACCATGAACTGGAAAAGCAGTCTAACGACCCACATCTCTTCTATAATATCGGAAACTGCTATAGTCAGATAGAAGAACCGGGATTTGCTGTTTATTACTACAAAAAAGCACTTTATATTGATAGTAGTAATAAGAAAGCCCGACAGGCTTTAGAGCAAGCAGAAAGTACTATTATTAGTGCTAGTCCGGCAGAAAGCTCCTTTACAACACGACTTATCTTTGACTTTTATAACATGCTGAGCATTAATAGACTTGCTATTATCATTCTGCTCTTATTCATACTTTTGGGAAGCCTTATTTATCTTATTCTTTCCCAAAAACTCAATATCTCTATCTTTGCTAAAAGATTCTACCTAACTTTCAGTATCTTCCTTCTACTTATGTTTATTTCTATTTCAATCAGTAAATTCTCCAATTACCATAACAATCAAGATATCGTAGTGGTCAAAAAGAATACTGTTATTCATAAAGATGAAGAGGGAAGAATCTTTTCTACCAATAAGAAGCTACAAGCAGGACTAACTCTCCGGTTCTTATACTCTATTAATGAACGAAAAGCAGGGTACTCTGTTGTAGCATTGCCGAATGGAGAGAGAATAGCGATTGAAGATAGCGCGTTTAGGAAAATTAGAGATTGAAGAAAGAATGGAGAATTTACCACCGATAATGTAGGGTGCGTATTGCATACGCCCTTTTTTTAGGCAGGGATTTTCACGGATTAAGACTGATACGGATTCTTTTTTACTGGGATTGCGGATGCCCATATTCGTATTTATCTTTGACTGCTGTATTTTAAGAAAAGACCTCACCACGCCGGAAATACCGGCATCCACCTTCGCTAAAAGCTTCGGAGGATAAACTCCCTCTCCATACAATTCGCTTTGCGAATGAAGAGGGGAATTAAGAGGTCGCGTATCCATCTTAATCTTTCTAATCAGTGTTCTATGAATTGTTTTATAAAACAAAAAAGCCTGACTTTCGTCAGGCTTTAAATTTGGTACAGAAGGCGGGACTTGAACCCGCACACCCAAATAGGGAACAAGATCCTTAGTCTTGCGTGTCTGCCAATTCCACCACTCCTGCTCTAAGCAAAACTTTTATCTTTCAGGTGTTTCAGAAGTTGGTTCTGAAATCGGAACTTCTTGAACATCACCATTATCGAATTCTAATTCACCGGCAGTTGCTTCCTGAGTAGTTTCTACTTTAATTTTAGAAGCTAATCCAGCACTACCTGTATTTCTTGACTTAACAGTTATTGCTAAGAAGACACAAGAAATCAAGAAAAGTCCACCAATAATCTGAGTCCATTTTTTCATCATTTCTGAAGCACTACTTCCAAATACATTTGAAGCTGCTCCACCTAAGTTACTATCTAATCCGCTACCCTTAGAAGTTTGTGCCAAGATAATTAATACCAAGGCAATACTAATAAGTATATGTATTACTAAAAGAAATATTTCCATTTTCTCTCCCTTGCAATAAGTTTATACATTTAAATTAAGGACACTTTATATGTCAAGAATATTTTTATGAATTTATAATAAATACTTAATCTATGCCTATTGCTTTTCTTAATCGTTTAATTGTTGCAGAAGCTATAACTCTCGCCTTTTCAGCACCTTCTTTCAATACGGAGTCCACATATTCTCTGTTTTCTAACAGCTCAAAATACTTTTCGCGAGGCTGTTTTAGTTGCTCATTTATCGCTTCAAAGAGTGCTTGTTTGGCATCGCCCCAACCTAATCCACCGGCTAAGTAGCGTTCTTTCAATTGTTGTTGTTGCTCCGGTGTAGCAAATACTTTATAAAGAGAGAAAACATTGCAAGTTTCAGGGTCTTTTGGCTCTTCAATAGTTTGAGAATTGGTAACTATTTTCATGATAATCTTTCTCAACTTCTTTTCAGGCAAGAAGAGAGAGATCTCATTATTATAGCTTTTACTCATCTTTCTTCCATCTAAACCGACAATTAGTCCTGCATTATCATGGGTGAAAGCTTGTGGCAACTTCAGAATCTCACTCTTGTAGTTGAAATTGATAGATTGGGCAATATCGTTAGCCATTTCCAAGTGTTGAAGCTGGTCTTTACCCACGGGAACGACATCGGCATCAAAGAGCAGAATATCGGCAGACATCAGAATTGGGTAGGTGAACAAGCCTATGTTTACGCCATCATCTTGAGCATTTCCATCCTCTTCATTCTGCTGCACAACCGCTTTATAAGCGTGAGCTCTGTTCATCAATCCCTTAGGTGTGAATGCCATCAGGATAGTAGCTAGCTCAAAGGTTTCAGGAACATCTGATTGCCTGTAGAATAGCACGCTATTAGGGTCTAAGCCACATGCTAACCAGGCAGCAGCGACTTCGAAAGTCATATCTTTTAATTTCACAGGGTCTTTTATTTGATTAAGAGCATGATAATCCGCAATAAAATAGCGAGCATCAAAATCTTTTGCCAACTCTAAGGCTGGTCTAATCGAACCAACATAATTACCCAGATGTGGCATGCCTGTTGGCTTTATACCTGTGAGGGAAACTTTTTTATTCATTTATCCTCCGTGAATAATATTAATTATTTATTTAAGGGAATTGAAGAACCACCCCGCCGGAAGTACCGACACCCCTCCTCAGAGGGGAATTTAAGACCACACCCCGTCAGCAAAGCTGCCACCCCTCTCCAGAAACCTTTCTCCGAAAGGGAAGAGGGGAATTAAGAGACCACCCCGCCGGAAATACCGGCACCC
>JBAYZI010000033.1:0-21137 GCA_041672585.1 Cloacimonadales bacterium (SeqCode)
CAGCTCCACTATAATTAAAGAATATTATAGTAATTTTCTGTCTAATAAATAAATAATTAAAATATGAGAGAAAAATAATGACTAAGAGAATAGTATTAATCATAATAGCAATAGGGCTATTTCAGGCTTTGATCGGGTATGAGTTTGACGTGTTAGAGATGACTGATTCTTATATGAGAGTTGGTTTTCGTGTTCCTGATTATACAATACAATCAAGCAAAACTTCTGCAAATACATTTGATAAGATAGATATCATAGATGCTGAATTTACTTTTGAGGAAAACAAGGTAAGCGTTCCCTATTTTGCCCATGCTATCGGTATTCCCGAAGATGGGAATATTGAATTGAGAATCTTGACTAAAGACAGTAAAACTTACAATAATATCAAGCTACAAGGTGCTCCTTCCCTCAACCTTCTTGGCGATTCCGTTGAATATTCGGAAGATAATCCTGCTACCCGTGAACGTTCAACTGAAGCTTATCCTAAGTCTATACTAACACAAGGAGATAGTGCCTTTCTTCATGATCGAAGATTTACCTCTTTTCAGCTCTATCCCTTCCAATATAATGAAGCTAAGCAGTCTCTTGTGGTGCATGAATATGTTGAATTTGAAGTAATAATTAGCGGTGATAAGAGCATCAAACGAAATTGGCAATTCTCAGATAACTTTATTGATTCTGTGGGAGATGAATTCTTCCTTAATAATAAATTCTCTAAAAAATGGAGAAAAGAGCTTCGTTCCGAATCCGCTCCAGCCCTAAGAAGCTACACTAATAATGCTCTAGATATCGTGGTGATTGAAGATGGCTTATATAAAGTAACTTATGACTATTTAGAAGAGAAGATTGCCGAATATGAAGACTTGACAGGTGTTACTCTCGGATGGCACTTAAATCGCATCAACCCCAAGAACTTACAGTTAGAAAGTAATAAGGGGTTAGAACCAATTTTCTTTTATGGAGAAGAAGATGGTTCATTTGAACCGGGCGACTATTTTGAATTCTATGGTTTGAGAAATCCCGGGGGCACATCATATTATGGAGCCTATACTTCGAAGAATGTCTATAAACTAAGATTAATAGATGGTTTAGGATCTCGTATGGCGATAGAAAATGGTGGTATCATGATTACTGAAGATGATCCTGAAGTTAATCTTATTAAACCGAAACATTATGATTATAGTATGCATCTTGAGCTTCAAAGCTATTATGAAAAACTGGGAAAAGGCTACGACTACAGTACAAAATTTTATAAAGAAGATAACTATTTTTGGCGCAAAATACAAGCTCCTAACTTGGAAATTGTTCCTATAGATGTGCAATATCCTGCTGATTTAGATATTAATAAGCTCTCTATAAAAGTGTCTATCTATGGGTTAACTTACAAAGATGGCAATATTAATGATCATCAAGCTACAGTTAGGCTTAACAAGGGGATAGTCGGTTCTCATACCTGGACAGGTCAGCGAGAACAAATTTTTGAAAGTAAAGGTCTTATCTTTAATTCATTCTTATCTCATGGCGAGAACTATGTCTATATTAGTTTAAGTGGAGAAACCCCGAATGGAAATAAGGAGCTGGTTGCTTTAGATTATATCGATTTGACCTATTGGCGCGAATATAAAACAGATACAGATTGGATGACTTTCAAAAAACCAAAAGATAAGCCAAATGGCTTGTATGAATTTACCTTGGGTGGTTTCCAGAATACAGATGTTGCTATCTATAAAATTGGTAGCAGCAAAATGGAAAACATCAGAATTGAGCCTGCTTTTGAATTAGGTGAAGCTCCTTATAATGTTACTTTCCAAGACTTTGTGAATTCGGATAATACTAACTATATAGCTATTACTGAAGCAAATAAAAAAGTTCCACTGGAAATAAGAGTAGATAAGATTTCAGATCTTAGGGCTACCTCAAACAACTATGATTGCTTGATTATTACACGTAATGACTTCATTGCCAATGAAGGTGTTGACTTGTATAAAAGCTTGTGGAATGGAATGGGACATAACACTTTGGTTGTTGATGTGCAAGATATCTATGATGAATTCAATCATGGTATTCTGTCTGCGGATGCAATTAAAGATTTCTTAAGTTACGCCTATCATAACTGGAGTGCACCGCGTGTGAGAAGTGTTCTGCTTGCAGGTGATGCTACTTATAATACAACAGATAATTCTGCGACTGAAAAATATAATATAATTCCTTATCGAAAAACATGGACTTGGAAGCATGGTGTTACCCCGAATGATAACTGGTATGGCTGTGTGGTTGGTGATGATCCTGTTGCCGAAATAGCTGTATCCAGAATCAGTGTGTGGGAACCCGAACAGATCAACCAAATTGCTCTGAAAAGTTATAGCTTTATAAAAGAGCCCAAGTTTGAAGACCTCGGTTCTGCTCATGTTACGCTGGCAGCCGGAGGGAAAGTAACAGATGGAAATGATATCTTCTCGCAACAACAAGAGATAATTAGAAGAAGAATGATTAACGAAGATTTTAGAGTCGTAAGAGTTTATACTACAACCCAAACAGTTAATTCAAACTATTATGGTTCAACCTTTAAATTGAAAGATAGCATTGATGAAGGTACTTCGTTTCTGCAATTTATGGGTCATGGTGGTGGTAGAATCTGGGCTGACTATAACCTGCTAAACTATAATGATATTAAGACTTTGAATAATGATTACTATCCATTTGTCAGTAGTATGGCTTGCTATGCTTCCTCTTTTGACTATCCTGGGGCATCATGTATTAGTGAAGCATTTGTTTCAGAACCTAATAAAGGTGCGATTGCTACTGTTGGTTTCTCCGGATTGGGTTATTTGAATCAGGATTTAACTTTTGGAACTGCGTTAGCTGATGGTTATTTCAGAGCAGGTTTAGATAATATAGGAGATGTAATAACCTATACTAAGGCTAAATTCTATGTTAAATCAAGCGGACCTGCCCGTCAGGCTTTGACCGAAGGATGTATCTTAATTGGAGACCCAAACACTCCTCTTTATGTCCCTAAAAAGAAGCTCACTGTTCTAACTAATAAAGAACTCTACGCACCCGGAGATACTGTTCGGGTTACAATGACCAATAATGAACTAACTTTAACAAAAGCTAAGTTGTTTGTAATTGATAAACATGGGCTACAAGTAACAGGTATTATTCCTTATTATCTCCCTGTAGTGGCTGGAGTTTATAATCACTCTTTTGTAGTTCCGACTATTGCAGAAGAGGGTCAATTCTATCGTGTCAGAGTTGAAAGCTATGATAATAGAGGAGTTTACTTTGGTGAAAAGAGCATTGGTATTGGCTCCACTAACTTCTCAAATATTGCTCATTTACCACTCAAACCAACTGTTTTTGATAGTGTGTTGGTAAGTGCTAATATTATCTCTGAAAATGAAATTGAAAGAGTCGTCTTAGATTATAATACTCTATTTGCTAAGAGTAGATCAACCATTGAAATGGAGCTGATTAACCCTGAAGCTAATCTTTATAGAACAAAACGGGCAATTCCTGCTCAAGTTGCAGACCGTGAAGTTCGATATTCCCTCAAAATAACAACTGCTGATAGCTTGGCTGTAATAGCTTCTAATGAATTTAACTATGTAACTCTTGCTCCCGATTTAGCCATTCTCAGTGGAGAGCTTGTTGATGAGGGTGTTCCTGCCCTAAGTTATGTAATTAAGAATTTGGGTAATGCTTCTTCAAGAACAGCTGCGATTACAATTGATAGGACTAACTTAAGTAATTCTACTACTCAACAAATTCATCAAAGCACGATACCGGGTTTAGATGTTTTAGAAGAGACAGCCATAACCGTGCCTATTGAAGATTTGGTCAGTGGTAATTTCAGATTTACTCTGAAAGTGAACTATCCTGCTCAGTTTAGTGAGACTTCTCAAGCCAACAATACCTATAATCTGGAAAACAATCTGAACTATCATCTGATTAATAATAGCGGGGGAAGTGTAGCTAGTTTAGATAACGCTACAGAGCTGATTATACCTGCTAATTATCACGACAATATGCTGATTAATATTATTCATGAAAACTATCTAACCCCTTACTTACAACCCGATATTGAAAAAGCCCTTATTAGTGGTGGCTATGAATCAAGAGTTTATGATATTAGCTGTGCTAGTCCAGGTGTTGCCGATTCTACCGGCTTCCTGCTTAATGGTGAATTGGATGTTAAGATTAAGTATGCAGTAACTGATTCAACTACTGCTTTATATGCTAATAATAATGAGATTAAACTATTTCGCTGGGAAGGAATCTATCAAAAGTGGGTCTATCAGGGGGGCTTTACTTCTACTCAAGACGGAACCATTCGTGGTAAAGTTAAGAGATTAGGAAAGTTTACCATTCTCAGAGGTAAAGATAAAACTTCTCCACTAATAGACCCTAACGTGCAAGAGCAAGAATTCACTCAAGGTGGCTATATTTCGGGCAAAGGTACTATCTCTATAGTGCTCTCAGATGCCAATGGTATTGATGTGATGGAGAATAGATTTGCTATGTATCTCAATGGAGAAAAAGTACCTGAGGAGAAATTAGCCTTAACCCTCAATGCCAATAATATTAATAATATCCCGATTAAATATCATTTGGATTTACCTAAAGGAGAATATACTTTAGTGGTGGATTGCACCGATATAAGTGGTAATTTCAGTACTTTAGATGTTACTTTTAAAGTAAATACCACCTTTGATGTGGTTAGAGTAGCCAATTATCCTAACCCGGTTATTGCTCAAGCTTATGAACCTATAAATGACGGAAGAACACGCTTCACTTACACTCTGACTGATGATGCTGATAATGTAAAAATAGTAGTCTATACTGTTTCAGGAAGAAAAATAGTTGAATTTAATAATTTACCTGCTTCCGTTGGTTATCATGAGTATCCGCGCAGTGTTTATGGCTGGGATTGTAAGGATAAAGCAGGTTTCGACCTGGCTAATGGAGTCTATTTTTATAAGGTTATTGCCAAGAAAGGTAGTAAGAAAATCGAGAAAACTCAAAAAATGGCTATAGTGAAATAGGAGTAACAATGAAAAAGATATATATTACAATAATTGTTTTGGCAGTAACTTTGAATCTCTTTGCCGGAAGATACGCAGGCGATTTCATGGCGATTGGAGGTGGCGTAAGAGCAATCTCTATGGGTGGTGCTTACAGTGCTGTAGCTGATGATGCTAATGCGATTTATTGGAACACAGCCGGCATTGGACAGATAAAGCAAGGACAAGTCTTTGCTATGCATGCTTTTTTGTATAATAACTTAGCCAGCTACGACAATGTTGTCTATTGCCAGCCTTTACCAAATAATGCGACTATTGGGGTTAATTGGACTCGTCTTACTATTGACGGAATCCCCTACTTTGATGAGAAATACCTTATTGGTTCTAATGTTGACAAGAGAGTTGCTAATCCCGGATTACAACTTACAGGAGACCCGGACGGTGAATTCAAAAGCACTGATGACCTTTTTCAATTAGGTTTTAGTAAGCATATGCACATCGAATTCGATCTTGGTTGGAAGTACTTTAAAATGCCTTTTGATATTTATGCCGGTGGTAATCTAAAATTCATCAGAAGAAAACTCTATGAAAACATGGGAACCGGAACAGGCTTCGACGTTTCACTTCTTGCTGTTACTGATTTAGGCTACATCTTTAATAGAAATTACTTAGGTAAGATAAAATATGGTATCAACTTTATGGACCTCGGTGGAACTGATATTAAATGGGATTCGCGGTCAGATAGAGTTGACGAAGTATTGATGAATACCAAAATGGGTGTTGCCTTGGAGCAACCACTTCCTTTTATAAAATCCTCTTTACTCTTAGCCATCGATAAAGATTATGTGTACGATGAGCAAATACACTATGGTGGTGAATTTAACTATGACGAAAGAATTTCTGTAAGGGGTGGCTACTCTGATGGTAACTACTCTACAGGATTGGGAATAAGCATCTATAACTTTAATGTTGATTATGCCTTCGTAACTAATAATTTAGGCATTACGAATAGAATTGGACTTAGTTTCATATTTTAGGAGAAGAACATGGCCAAACAAAAAATATTGATAATGATGTTGTTTATACTAGCCTTAATGATTATTGGTTGTAACGGTGATGATAAGTTGGAAAAAGATAAAACTCCTCCCACTAAACCTAATCTGATCTTCCATCGTGGTGACACGGGAGATGGCGAATTTGTTATTGATGAATATGAGACAATAACCCTTAATGATTATAACAATGGAATTGATGCAGAGAGCTCTTTCGAAGGATTTAGACTACTCTGGGATCAATTAATATATGATAATGATTTAGAAAAGATAATAATTAATAGATATATGAATGATGATATTGAAAACATTGTTAAAGTTGATTCTATGTCTGCAGATTATACCTATTTTGATGACAGGAGAATCAGTCCGGACTTTGTTCACGAAAATAAATTCTCCTACTTTATTGATGTTTATGACAGAGCAGGTAACTCTACAAGATCTGATACTGTTCATTACAAATTAACTGATAAAGCAATTCTTATAGCTCCGCAAAATGGGGTTACTTTACCTACTTCTAATTCGATGAAGTTTGAATGGCAATACCTGAATAATTTCGATTATTATCGTGTACTGTTATTTAATGGAAATAATGATTTTATCTGGATGAAAGATATTTATGCTGATGTTGATGAAGATGATGATAATCTTGATTCTACTACATTATACACTGGAGAAGTTCTTACTAACGGTGAATACTATTGGAGAGTTGATGTCTTTAAATATGATTTTGATTTAGGACTGTATTACGGTTCGGAATCACGCATGTATCAATTTGCTATTGATAGAAACAAAAATTGAGAATAATCTTGACTTATATGAGAATATTTAATTAAGTGAAAAAAACATATAAAGGGGCTCTTGTGAGACGATTTATAATAGTGATAGTGTTATGCCTGTTCAGTTCAATGTTGGCTGGACAAGATGCAATCTCCTCGGGGATTAACAATGCGTCAGCTTACTCCTTTTCCGGAGCTAGCGGAGATAAAGAACAGTTAAAAATTAACGCTTATATTTGGGGAGAAGTGAAGAGCCCAGGCTTGTATTTAGTACCTGATAATACTGATATTTTAACTTTGATTGCTTTAGCAGGTGGACCATCTGATGACGCAAGATTACAAGATATTAGAATTGTACGCTCTTATGGGGAACAGGAAGAGACCATTTCTGTGGACTTGGAATCTTACCTAAATAGTGGCGATAAGGGTTATAACTATACTTTAAAACCTGGTGATACTGTTATAGTTAGGGGTACATTTTATCGAAAATTTAAAGACTTTGTTAAGTTTATGTCAGAAATAGGTATCATCCTTTCTGTTTACATTACAATTCTAAAACTTTAAGTGAGGATGCATGGATAATAATTTTAACAATCAAAATGGTTCAGAACACCAAAACAAAAATATATTTGAAGATGAAATAAATATAGCTGATTACCTATCGATAATTTATCGTTTTAAGTACTTGGTCTTTATCATCTTTGCTGTAGTTGCTGTAGGGGCGTATTATTATACCTCTAAGCAAGCAAAAATATATTCAGCTGATGGTAAAATTCTTTTGGAAAACAGCAAAAGTGGTGCAGATTTGTTCATGCTGGGTTCTATGGGGAATAGCAAGACAAGTCTTAATAACAGTATTCAAATAATCCAAAGTTCACCTGTAATGATGTTGGCTGCTGAAAAACTGGTACAGTCTAAGAGTTTCAATCAATTCTCTCTGCCTTCTTCTAATATTGCTAAATCAAGTCCCTTATATACTCGCTACGTTAGATCGATAGCGGGAGCAATGAGAGGAAGATTTAAGATTGAGTCGATTAGAGAGACTGATGTCTTAACTATAAGCTATGAGTCTGAATCTCCGGAAGAGTGCGCTGAAGCTATCAATGCTTTGGAAATATCATATCAGGAAGAGACAACTCGCTATGCCCGCCTTGAATTCACCCAGATAAGAGAGTTCTTGGAAGAGAGAGTTAAAGAAACTAAGTCTATCTTAGATAACTCCGAGCAACAGTTAAGAGATTATAAAAAAGAGAATCAAGTCTCTGAGCTTTCACCTGCCTCTACAAAGTTAGTTGAACGCGCAGGGGATTTTGAAGCTGACATGCATACCGCCATGACTGATTCACTTCTCAAAGTTACGGAAATAGATATCCTACAAAGGAAGATCTTAAGTCAAAATATAATTCTCACCGATCTATTTATTAAAGATAGAGAGTTGAGTCGCTCCTATAGAGATACTAATTTTACTAAAAACGCTGATCTAGAAGCTTTAGTTAGTTCTCAAAATCTGTTTGATGATGAAGTAGATCAAGATTACTTTATGGGAGAAGATGGAAGCAAAACCGGGGGCAAACCCGCAGAAAGGGTTTCTATTGATAATATCCTGAACAATACTTTAATCAGCAATTTGATTACAGATATTGTGGCTAAGGAGAGATATTTAATAGTCTTATCTTCTAAATCAAACTACGAATCTAATCACCCTGAACTAACTAAACTAAATGAAGAATTATCAAACTTAAAAAGAGAACTCAAGGAGAAAATAACTCAGACTGTTAGAGTTAATACTCTTCAAGATCCATTCTCTTATAGATCCAAACTAATCGAAAGGTTAGCCAATGTAGAAAGTGAGTATGAAATTATTTCAGCTAAATTAGTTGGATTAAGAGAAACAGTTGTCTTCTATCGCAAAGAGATGGACAGGCTTCCAGACCAAGAATTAGAGCTTTCCAAACTAACCCGTGATAAATTATTCAATGAGAAAATTCATACTATTATTACAGAGAAGTATGAAGATGCTAAAATTGCTGAGATTTCCCAAATAGGTAATGTGAGAATCCTAGAAACAGCAGGCGTTCCTACCAAACCAATTAAGCCAAAGAAGATGATGAACTATCTGATAGGCGTTATTCTTGGTTTAGGTCTAGGTATTGGTTCTGCTTTCTTAGCTCACTCTTTAGATACTAAATTAAGAACTATTGATGATATTGAGAAACATATTAAGAGTCCAATTTATGGCACTATTCCTATTATTGATGTGCCTGAAGAGGAGTTAGAAGAGCTGAATAAAATGGTTTCAGCCTCCACTTCTGAGCAACGAGAAAAACTCCAGAAATCTATTCATCATATTACCGGACAATTGATTGCTCACTATTCACCAAAATCTCCAATCGCAGAATCATACCGTTCTCTTAGAACAAATATTATTGCTAACAAAAAACCCGGACCAATGTCTTTGCTAGTTACTTCTTCTGCTCCTAAAGAAGGTAAATCAACAACTTCTTCTAACCTAGCTATAACCTTAGCTCAGATGAACAGTAAAGTTGTGATTATTGATACAGATATGAGAAGACCAACTATTCACACTAAATTTGGCTTGAGAAAAGATAATGGTACCAGTGACTATTTAATTGATGATACCTTACTGGTTAATGATGTGGTGAAACCATCAGGAATACCTAATTTGGACGTGATTACTTCAGGTTTTATCCCACCAAACCCTTCTGAGCTTCTATCATCAACTAGAATGGATACTTTTATTAAAGATTTAGAGAGTATTTATGATTATATTATCTTTGATACACCTCCTATAATTGCTGTTACTGATGCTATTATTATGGCTAAAAAGGTAGATTTAGTTCTCTTAGTTATGAGAGTCTCCTTTACTGAAAAAGCTGTCTTAGAAAGGGCTAATGAAATTTTAGCTAATGTAGGCAAAAAGGTCGATGGGTATATTGTGAACGGTATTAGAGTACAAAAATACTATAACCGCAATAAATACTACTATTATTACTATTATTACTACTATGGACAAAACACTGATAAAAAGAAATCAAGAAATATATTCAGTTTCTTACGCAAAAATTAATCTAGTTTTAAATGTTGAATCTTTGCTGAATAGCGGTTTTAATAAAATTAGAACCCTATTCAGCGAGATCGATTTACACGATAAGCTAAAATATACTTTGACAAAATGTAAGGAAATTGAAGTTTGGTCAAATATAGAGGAATTGTGTGGAGAAAGTAATCTTATCTATACAGTTGCTGAGTATTTGAAAAACGAATATAGTGTTGATAGTGGTGTAAGAATAGAATTACAGAAAGAGATACCTCTCTCTGCCGGCTTAGGTGGGGGAAGTAGTAATGCAGCTAATGCTCTTAAGGCTCTTAATGAACTATGGGCTTTAGATTTAAGCATTGACGTGATGCACGACATTGCTGCCAAATTTGGAAGCGATTTAAATTTCTTTTTAACCGGAGGCACTGCTTGTGGTTCCAACCGTGGCGAGATAATTAAAAAGATTGACCCAATCAAGATTGAACATATTCTTTTAGTGAAACCGCCTTTAGGAATATCAAGCAAAGAAGCCTATAATTTAGTAGAAAGAAGAGAACGAAACAAGAATTTTGAAGAGTTTATTAAAACAAAGAACATAAAATTAATATTTAATGATTTACAGATCGGAATAATTAATAAATATCCGGAAATAGGTGTCATCATCGATGAATTGAAAAGGTCAGGGGCTGATGTTGCTCAAATGTCCGGCTCCGGTTCAACCTGTTTTGGGATATATTCATCGGATGAACTTTTGAAACAATCATATGATTACTTTACGACACTGGGATATTGGACGAGAATAACAAAAACAATATAAATGGGAAGTCAAACAATGTTTTCAAGATTAAAGATATTTTCAGGGAACGCGAACCGTCCCTTAGCAAAAGAGGTAGCTGATTTTGCCGGGATACCGCTGGGGGATGTAGAGGTCTTTAAATTCGCCAATGATGAATCATTTGTTAAGATTAATGATAATGTAAGGGGTGCTGATGTCTTCATTATTCAGCCTACCTGTTATCCGGTAAATGATAATTTGGTCGAATTATTAGTGATGATTGATGCTTTTAAAAGAGCTTCGGCTCAGAGAATTACCTGTGTAATTCCTTATTATGGCTACGCCCGATCAGATAAGAAAGATCAGCCAAGGGTGCCGATTACAGCAAAATTAATTGCGGATTTACTGACAGTTGCCGGGGCTCATAGGATTGTTACCATAGATCTACATGCTGATCAGATTCAAGGCTTTTTTAACATTCCTGTTGATCATCTCTTTTCGGCGACTACTTTTGCTCGCCATTTTAAAACAATTGCTAAGGATGAAGATTTGGTTGTTGTTTCTCCTGATTCAGGTGGGGCAAATAGAGCAAGAACCTTTGCTCAACGGCTCAAGTGTGACCTTGCCATTGGAGATAAAAGAAGAAGCGGTAATGATGATAAAGCAGATTTATTAAATATTATTGGTAATGTTGAAGGTAGAACCGCTATTTTATTAGATGATATAATTGATACAGGCGGAAGTTTAACTAAAGTTGCACATGCACTAAAGAACAATGGTGCAAAGAGAATTTTCGCTGCTTGTTCCCACGGAATTCTCTCGGGACCGGCTATTGAAAGATTAGAAGAGTCGCCGATTGAAAAATTATTTATTACAAATACAGTTCCTTTAAATGAAAGGAAACGAGCTTGTTCGAAAATTGAACAACTCTCTATTGCTGAAATGTTAGCAATAGCAATTAAGAAAATTCATATTGAAGAATCATTAAGTATTCTTTTTAGATAGAACAGAAACGAATGTGGAGGAATAATGGTTATTAGAATCGAAGCCGGAAAAAGGACACTAGGCAAAAAGTCAGATCGTAAGAACCTGAGAAAAAGCAATTTTATCCCGGGTGTGATGTATGGACAAGGAGAGGAAGGGATTCCGCTCCAGTTTGAAGCAATTGACTTTATGAAAGCCTACAAACAGAGTATTGGAGAATTAGCTATTTTTACTGTTATCGTTGACGGAAAAGAAAACCGTTGCGTACTTAAAGCTAAGCAAATTCACCCTTTAAGAAGGGACATTACTCATGTTGATTTCTTAGTACTACATCCAGGCACTGACGTTTCTTTATCTCTTCCTATCAAGTATGTTGGTGAAGCAGCAGGTTCAAAAGAGGGTGGTATCGTTGATATTATTCTTAGAAACCTTAATATTGTTTGCTTACCTAAAGACATTCCTGAAGGTCTTGAAGTTGATATTTCAGAATTGAAAATCGGAGACTCTATCCATGTTGGTAGTATTTCTATTCCTAATGTAAGAATTAGAGAAGCAGAAGATATTACTATGGTAGTTGTCCATGATATGAACAAGGCTGAAGAAGTTGACGAAGATGAAGAAAAAGTTGTAGCAGTTGCATCAGAGGAAACTACTGAATAAAGATGAAGCTTATAGTGGGATTAGGTAATATAGGAGAAAAGTATTCTCAAACCCGCCATAACATCGGATTTATTACATTAGATTTCCTTGCGAAAAGTAATAATTTAGCCTTTAAAAAGACAAAGAATTATTACTTCACGAAATATTCAGATGCTATCTTGGTTAAACCTACTACTTATATGAATCTTAGTGGGTTAGCTGTTCAGAGCGTAATGACCAAATTCTCTAATCTAGATGAGATATTGGTTGTTGTCGATGATCTGGACTTACCTTTTGGTCAGATTAGAATCAGAGCAAAAGGTGGCACTGGAGGACATAATGGATTAAAGTCCATTACCTCTTCTCTTGGTAGCGATGAATATGGCAGAATCAGAGTAGGCATTGGCAGACCTGATTCCAAAGAAGTGAAAGATTTCGTGCTTGATAGATTTAACAAGACGGAAATGAAGAAAATTAACCAACTCAATGAGTACATGGTAGATTTACTAGATACCTACATCTCTCGCGGGATGGAAGCTTTATTAAACTACAATAGTGCAAATTACGGTACCTATTCCGAGAAAATCGGGATCAACTGACCATAGGGAGGAATAAATGGTTAGAAATTACGAGAGCATGATAATAATCAATGCTAAACTCGCTCCGGATGTGATTAGAGATGTGATTGCAAAATACACAAATATGATCACAACTCATGGTGGAGAAATTGTAAAGACTGATGATATGGGTAAAAGAATGCTTGCTTATCCTATCAATAAAGCTACTGAAGGATATTATTATGTATATTACTTCAACATGGATGCTGATGCAGTCAAAGTCTTAGAAGATAATTATCGTATTGATGAACACGTTTTCAGACATAACCTTTTAGTTTTAGAGTAGAGGTTATTATGGAATTGAAATTCCCAAGAATAAACACATTGACAGTTTCGGGTAGATTAACCCGTGATGGTGAATTAAGATACTTGCCTAGTGGTACTGCAGTTTTTCATTGTAGTATTGCTATAGATGATGGGTATTGGGATAAACAAGCTAATCAGTGGGTGGACCAGCCAATCTATTTAGATTTGGATATCTGGGGAGCTCAAGGTGAAAAGCTTAGTAATACCTTACGAAAAGGAAGCCCGATTATAGTTGAAGGTCGCTTAAAACAAAGAGCCTATACAACTCCGGAGGGACAAAACAGAAGGATTACTGAGATGTATGCTGAAAAAGTTCATAGTTTAGAATACACTAGAACGGAAGGTAGTAGTTATGATGATGGCAATCAATCAAGCCAACAAAGTAACAACAACCCAGTGAGTACTAACACTAAGGCTCAAGCACAAAGACCGGAGCCGGACTTTATAAACGATGATGTTCCGTTTTAATAAAAGGAGAAAACATGCTTTACGATAAAAAAAGAAAATATGGAAAGAAAAAATATTGCAAATTCTGTAAGAATCAGGATCTTGAAATAAATTATAAAAATACTGATGTCTTAAGACAGTTTATGTCAGAAGTTGGTAAAATTGAACCGGCAAGATTGACCGGTGCTTGTGCTAAACATCAGAGAAAGATCTCTAACGAAATTAAGAAAGCCCGTCACATGGCTCTTATGCCATACATCGCTGACTAAAAGTGCTAATTGCTTTAGTATCTGGTTTAGTCGCAATAATTTCCCCGTTTTGGGGTATGATCTTTTGGACAGTTAATATATGTGATTTACTAAGAAAAAGAACCAAAGAAGCGAATGTAAGCTTTTTACTATTTGGGGGAGCGGTAATAATAGCTTCGGCTATTATCAGACCTGATACTCTAAGGGTTGCGGATGTGTTGATAGGAGTAGGTGCAGCCACCTATCTATTTGCAAATCTCTATACTACCTTAGGATTCAAAAACTCCTTCACTATCTATGCTCTCTTTCAATGTCTCTATGGGTTTGGACGAAAGTACATTTTCCCTGAAGCGATAGGTCAACAGAAAGAGATGATGATTGAACAGTTGAATCTAAGTAAAAACTTGATTCAAGATAGTAATTTAATGCAGAATTTTGCAGAGTTAGAAAGTACATATCTTGAAGCAATAAATATTTACTTCAATCATATAGAGATAGTGTGGTTTTTACCTATCATCTTTGCTTTAGTTATTGGTATCGTTTTCAGTAGGAAAAACCCTATTCCGAAAATTGAAACTTTAGCTTATAAGCTTCCTGATAGTTTTGTGTATATAATGATAATTGGAATGGTCTTGGCTATCTTTAAGCAGACACGCTTTATAGGTATGCCGATTACTGTTACTTTTGCAGTATTACTCATAATTCAAGGGTTTCCGATAGTGTGGTTTTGGCTCTTAGGCTCTACATTAAACAATACTTTATTACGAATATTAACTTATATTGTAATATTGCTTAATTTCCACATCTTTCTGATAATAAGTTGTGTTGTGGGATTAATTGATATTTGGTTTAACTTAAAAAATGGAGTTTTAAAATGAAATTAATATTAATTACAGATGTAAAAGATTTAGGCATGGCTGGTGATGTCGTTACAGTTAAAGACGGTTATGGCAGAAATTATCTTTTACCTAAAAAATATGCAGTTATGGCTACACAAGATGCTTTAAAAAAGATCGAGTCTATTAAAGTCACAGCTGAGAAAGTAAGAAATAGTAGATTAGAAGAGTACAGAGCTTTATTAGCCAAGGTGCATGAAGTTTCTCTTACATTTACTAGAAAAGCAGATGAAAATGGAAACCTTTATGGTTCGGTTTCAGAATATGATATTCTTGACGCTATGAATGAGAAAGGAATCAAATTAAATAAAAATAATGTAATTATCGAAAAACACATCAAAGAAATCAATGATTATGAAGTTAAAATTAGCTTCGGAACTGATTTAACTACTACCATAAAAGTAGCAGTAGTAAAAGAAGAGATATAGGAGCTTTCCATGGTTAACAAAATGGTTCTCAAAAAAGTGATAGGATATTTATTAGTAATTTTAAGTATCTTCATACCTTCTTATGTACGAACAAGTTTCAACTTTAGAAACTTGATGAGTAGCGAACATACTTTCACAGGTTTATTACTAATTACTTTAGTAGCTATCTTTGTGGTAGTTGCCGGTTTAGTAGCATATTATTTAATCAATATCAAACAGAGTGCCGGTTTTAAAGTATTAGGGTATGTGATGATAGTTGTTATTGCTTTTGTACCTGCAATGTTGATGATGCCATTTGATAATGGTTCAAATGCATTGGGAACCGCCTACTTAACACTGGTTGCTGTATCTGTTCTGGCATGGGCTGGGTTTAGCTTGGCTCTAAAGAAAAGTGTTTAATCGTTGAAAAACATAAAGAGTAGTATTGCTTCTGTCTTATTTGATATAGGAGGAGATCGATACCACGATTTAATAATTATTGCTCTGTCATGGAAGTCCGTTGTAGGTACTTATATGGCAGAGCATTCTTCTGTTTTGAAATATCAGAATAGTACCCTCTATGTTGGAGTTGATAGTAGTGTCTGGCTCCAAGAATTTGTTCTCATGAAGCAAATGCTGCTCAAACAAGTTAATAGAGCTGTGGAGAAAGACATTCATTCAAGAATTGAGAATTTAGTATTTTTATTAAGCGAGAAAAAACATGATTAAAGTATCACCTTCAATACTATCTGCTGATTTTGCTAACTTACGGCAGGATTTAACAGCTGTTATTAAAGCTGGTTCAGATTACCTCCATATTGATGTTATGGATGGGCATTATGTCCCAAATCTTACTTTCGGTAACCCGATTATCGAAAGAATAAACGCTTTTAGCACAATACCTCTTGATGTTCATTTGATGGTTACAAACCCTTCAGATTATTATAAGTTTTTAGCTAACTTGAAAGTAGCGATGATCTCTTTTCACCCGTCAACTGTCTATCATTTACATAGAGAAATATACAAGATTAAAGAACTGGGTATTAAAGCCGGTGTTGCTCTTAATCCGGGTGACCCGATTTCTCTGATAGAAGAGGTGCTTCAAGACTTAGACTTTGTTCTGATCATGTCAGTTAATCCTGGCTATGGCGGGCAATCATTCATTGAGAATAGCTATGCTAAAATAGAGAGATTATCTCAAATCAGAAAAGAACAGAATCTCGCATTCGAAATAGAAATCGATGGAGGTGTGAACAACCTTAATGCTCCAAAACTCAGAGAAGCAGGTGTTGACATCTTTGTTGCCGGATCTTATGTTTTCAAATCTACTAATTACACTACTGCAATTGCATCTTTAAAATAACGGAGAATATATGTTTAACGACTTATCAAGTAGATTAGATAAAGTTTTTAGGAATCTAAAAGGAAAAGGAAAGCTTAGTGAAAAGAATATCAAAGATTCACTAAGAGAAATTAGAATGGCTCTTCTGGAAGCCGATGTGAATTATAAAATAGTTAAAGATTTTGTAAAGAATATAGAAGAACAGTGCTTGGGTCAGGAAGTAATGAAGTCTCTAACTCCCGGACAGCAAGTAGTTAAAATAGTTAACAATGAGTTAACTAACTTAATGGATACCGGTGGTTTTGAAGTTAAGCTTCACGATAATAAGCTCAATAAGATTATGTTAGTAGGACTTCAAGGTTCCGGTAAAACAACAGCCTGTTCTAAATTAGCAACTTATTTCCGCAAACAAAAGAATATCTTCCCTGCTATGGTTGCTTGCGACGTTTATAGACCTGCAGCGATTCATCAATTAGAAGTTCTCGGTAAAGAGATTGGGATTCCTGTTTATAGTAACAGTGAATCAAAAGATGTGATCAAAATTGCCAAAGATGCACTTGCTCAAGCTGATAAGAACAACCAAAATGTAGTTATCTTTGATACTGCCGGGCGTCTGCATATTGATGGCGAGATGATGGAAGAAGTGCAAAAGCTGAAAGATCAAGTTAAGCCTGATTATATCTTCTTTGTTGCCGATGCAATGACAGGTCAAGATGCTGTTACTGTGGCTAAAGAGTTTCATGACAGACTAAACTTCGATGGCGTGATTCTTACCAAATTAGATGGTGATTCGCGCGGTGGTGCAGCTCTTTCTATCAAAGCCATAACCAATAAACCAATTGCTTTTGTGGGTATAGGTGAAAGACCAAGTGATTTAGAAGTCTTTTATGCAGATAGAATGGCATCGCGTATTCTCGGTATGGGGGATGTTTTAACCCTTATTGAAAAAGCCGAAAGTTCCCTTGATGAAGAAGAAGCTGAAAAACTCGCCAAGAAGCTTAAAAAGAATCAATTTGATTTAGATGATTTTCTCAAACAACTTCAACAAATCAAGAAGATGGGACCTCTCGAAGGACTGCTCAAAATGATCCCCGGCATGAATTCTAAAGCTTTAGAAAATGTAAATATGAGTGGCAAAGAACTTGTGCATATCGAAGCTATTATCTACTCCATGACCCTTAAAGAGAGGGCTGAGCCTAAGCTCATTAATGGAAGTAGAAGACTCAGAATTGCTCAAGGTTCAGGTAGAACTGTGCAAGAGGTCAACAAGCTTTTAAAGCAGTTTGAGCAAATGAAAGGTATGATCAAGAAGATGAGTAACCCTAAGGCGATGAAACAAATGGCTAAGATGGGTGGTAAGGGTATGCCGGATTTCCCGGGAATGCCTAAGCTTTAAATAGGGTGTTCATTTAAAATGAACAAAAGAATTGCTTAGTTGTGGATAGATATTTTAATAATCTACCACCTCTTTAAATTAAAAAAAAGTTAAAATAAAATTTATAAAAAGTTAAAATTGAATTAAAATAACTTGACATTAGAGAATATAAGGTTAATATGTCTTTGATAGTGCCACGCAGCGGAAAGGCTTTTTTTTAAAAGCAACCCCGGATTACTGTATGGCCTTTTTTTTTAAGGAGATTAGAGTGAATAATAGTAAACCTATGTTATCTTTTGACAAATTGGTAGAACAGGTTAAATCTAAAGGTATTATTGTTAATAATGAGCTATGGTTAAAAAAGATCCTATCACAAATTAACTATCAGAGATTGATGGTGTATAGACTACATTTTACTATTAATAATACCATAAAGCCTAACACTTCAATCGAAGATATTTATAATCTTTATCTGTTTGATAAGAAACTGAAATTATGTTTTTTCGATATTTTGTGTGATGTTGAATTTATCTTTAGAACAAAAGTATCTTATTATTTTGGAAATAAATATGGAACACATGCTTATTTAGACAATGTTTTTTTTAAAGAGAAATTTTATCACGCAGAATTTATGGTGCGTATTAACAGAATTATTCAAAAGAAACAGCATAAACACCCTTTAATGAAATTTCATAATGATCATTATACAGATTTACCTCCAATTTATAAAATTATTGAGTTACTATCTTTCGGTGAAGTATCAAAACTTTTCAAAAATATAAAAAGTGAAGAAGTAAAAAATGACATAATAAAAGAATTCAAAGACAATAATCACAAAATTAATATAAAAGTAACTGAATCATGGTTAATAACTCTCACTGATGTTAGAAATATCTGTGCCCATCATGACATATTATGGAATCGCTCCTTTGAAATAAAATCAATTAAAAGTGCCAAGTGGAAGAAGTCAATTTGGAAAAAGAATGATAATAAAGAGATATTTTCGATTTTGGGGATCTTATTAATTCTAAGGGATATTATACCGGATAAAGCTCTATTTGTTGATTTTGTAAATAGAGTAGATGAACTAATTCAGTCTAATAATATATTAGAATGTCATGATTTACATTTTCCGAATGATTGGAAGGAAATACTCATTGATAAATAGAAATGTACTAAAGATTTTTATCGCTATCAACAATTCAATAGTTTACACTGCCTCTATTCTTTATTCCTTTGAGTCTCCGCTAAAGCTACATTCTCACTCTGCATGATTTAGGAGATATCAGCCTGCTAATAGTTCATGTTGAAATCTTCTTATTTGTTCTTTTTGTGCAGTTTTGTGTTTTTGTGTTAAAACTCTTCTCTTCATAGCTCATCTCTAGCTCCTATCTCGATCATTATGCGAGAACTAATCGAGCTACCCTCTATGGTCCCAAGGATAATCAAAGATAAAGCGATAAGAATATTTTTTTAATTATAGCTCTTTTCATTGTTAGCTTGCCATAACATATGCGATGTTTTTATGTCCGCCTATTAGATATTTATATCTAATAGTGAAAATAGTAAGAGCTAAATTAAAGAACCGGGACAAAATTAGAGAAAGTTGCCCCTATAGTATGTAGAGGGGTTTGCGAACTCTTTCAACCCAAACTTCTCCCAAATTATTCACAAAATATCGCTCCCTCCGGCAACTCTCGGCAAATATCAGAAATCTTTCTTGACTTGATTTACATCATCAGCTTAAAATGTAGCTAGACCAGATAAATTGGATTAGAGGAGATTTAATGTTCGAACAGACCTTTAAAAATATAGATGATATTCTGCATAAAGATGCAGGTTGTGGCAGTGAATTGGATTATGTGGAGCAAACTTCCTGGATTCTCTTTCTCAAATACTTGGATGATTTAGAAAAAGACAAGGAAACAGCAGCTGAACTTAGCGGGAAAACTTACGAAAAGATAATTGCCAAAGAGTATAGCTGGACAACCTGGGCAGCTCCCAAACTCCCCAATGGCAATATTGACCACAACGCTATGACCGGTGATGATTTAGTAGATTTCGTTAATGGTGAACTATTCTCCTACTTGAAGAAATTCAAAGCCAGTGCCTTAAGTGCTGATACAATAGAATACAAGATTGGCGAGATTTTTAGTGAACTGAAAAATAGAATCCAAAGTGGCTATAACCTGCGTGAAATTGTTAATCTCATTGATGTACTTCGCTTTAGAACCCATGTGGAAAAGCATGAAATGAGTCATCTGTATGAATCTAAAATCAAGAATATGGGGAATGCCGGTCGTAATGGTGGAGAATATTATACACCCCGACCTCTGATTAAAACTATTGTGAAAGTGGTAGCTCCCGAAATTGGCAACACCATTTATGATGGTGCAGTCGGTTCTGCCGGTTTCTTGGTGGAAGCTTTTGCCTATCTCAAGAAAAGTAAGAAACTGTCCACAACTGATACAATTACCCTGCAAAAGAACACTTTCTACGGTAAAGAGAAGAAATCTCTCGCCTATATTATCGGTACTATGAATATGATTCTGCATGGAATTGAAGCACCCAATATTATTCATACCAATACTTTAGCAGAAAACATCACTGATATTCAAGAAAAAGATCGCTATGATATTATCTTAGCAAACCCTCCCTTTGGTGGCAAAGAACGGGCTGAAGTGCAGCAAAACTTCCCCATCAAAACAGGTGAAACTGCTTCTCTCTTTCTGCAACACTTTATTAAGATTTTAACAGGATTATAGAGATTGAAGCCCGAGAAGCCAAACGGGTTAGTATTTATATGAATGAAGCAAACCCTAAGGAAAAGAGCATAATCTTCTGTGCTAATCAGGCCCACGCTGCGGTAGTTCGAGATTTGGTGAATCAATATAAAACAAGTAAAGACCCCAATTATTGCGTTAGGGTTACTGCCAATGATGGCGAAATAGGTGAACAGTTCTTGCGGGAGTTTCAAGATAACGAGAAAACCATTCCGACTGTACTTACGACTTCTCAAAAGCTTTCTACCGGCGTTGATGCCCGAAATATCCGAAATATTGTCTTGCTTAGACCTATAAATTCCATGATTGAATTCAAGCAAATTGTAGGACGCGGAACACGCCTGTTTGATGGTAAGGAGTTCTTTACAATTTATGATTTCGTGGATGCTTATCATCATTTTTCCG
>JBAYZI010000034.1:0-21107 GCA_041672585.1 Cloacimonadales bacterium (SeqCode)
TTCTTCTTATCCGTGTTGTTCCGTGTTATCCGTGGCTAAAAAGAGGGCGTATACAATACGCCCCTACGTCAATCATCATTGCGATACATCCTCCGAAGCTACTAAAGCGAAGGGGGAAGCAATACCACAACTTTTCACTTTTCATTTTTATCTTTTAATTCTTTATTTCTTCTTTCTTATCTGTTTTAATCTGTCTCATCTGTGCCATCTGTGTTCCATCTTCTTTCCCCAAAACTGTATCTAAGCCTGTTTATATTGCACTTCAAACTAATTAACAATAAAAGGATTTGACAAAAAGTAAAAGCGATTATTTAGTACAATTATGAAATTAAAAGAATCACGCAACCCCAATATTTATTATAGCTTTGGCAATAAGCATGTTAGTTTAAGAAACGTAAAGTCTAAGTTAGTGAATCTAACTTGTTCCGACGAGGAGATTGACTTTAGTCATTTAGTGCTGGTAGAGCAGACTCATTCTGCCGAGATTAAGCTAATTGAGTCAGCAGATCTTGGTTCAGGCTTTCTGGATTCTAAGCCGGAAATACCCCTAGTGGATGGATTTGTGTCAAACCTGCCCAATGTTTTTCTCGTGATTAAGACAGCAGACTGCGTTCCTATCTTAATTTACAGTAAGAACACCCCAGCGGTTGGGGCTTGTCATTCAGGTCGAGAAGGCACTAAAAATGGGATTGTGAAGAATTTGATCCGTTCGATGCACTCCAACTTTGCTTTAGCTAAAACAGAGCTGGTAGTACTGGTTGGACCTTGTATTAGTGGAAAGAATTACCAAGTGGATCAGGCTACTTTTGCTGATTTTGTTTTAGCAACCGGAGTAGAGCAAGAGAATTCAACTTTAGATCTGCAAAAGGTGATTTTACGTGATATTTTAGAATTGGGTATTTTGCGAGAAAATGTGCATTTCAGTAAGCACTGCACATTCACAGATGACAGTTATTTCTCCTACAGAGAGAATAAAACAACAGAGAGACAGCTCTCAATCATAGGAATCAAAGATGGAAAGATACACAAATAGTAGAGAAGATTTAGTTATTCAAGTAACAGAAAACAAGCTGTGTGCTACAATGACGATTAAACGTGAAAGTGGTGTTGTCGAACAAAATGAAATCCTGGATTTGCTGAATAAAGCGGGGATTACCAATGGTTTTATCAGTAGCATTGATCAAGAGGGGGAGAAGTTAATCAACAAACCCTTTAAGATTGCTGAAGTAAAGACGATTGATAAAGAGATAGCCATTGAATTATATTATAAAAATGAAGAGATCTACTATCCCAAGACACCCTTGAATGAGGCTAATATTTTCCGCTTAGTTTATGTTCAGAAAGGCTCACCTATTGGCAAACTCAGCTTTGATGAGGATATGCTTAGCCGTAAAGATGTCTATGGCAATTATCTTATTTCCCTGAAAGGACGTGATAGCATAATTGATAAGTATAAAGGTGCGAATATCAGTTTTAATTTAGACACGATGGAATATCTCGCTGATATGAGCGGTTATTTATCTTCCGATTCTGATGGTAAATATAACATTGTGAATAATTTGACAATAAAACAGGATATTAACCGTAACTATGGTAATATCTATATTTTAGGGAATCTCAAGATTATTGGTGAAGTTAGTGATGTGAGGCATATCAGAGTCTTAGGAACATTGACTATTGAAGGAAATGTTACAGAGAGTAATCTTTATGCGGAGCAGGGAATTCTGATTAAGGGAATTATAGAAAATTGCAATGGTGGCGGAATTACTTCTCCTAAAAATATTGAGTGCCAAGAGATTAGACAGTCTAAAGTCTTTGCCGGTGGTGAGCTGATAATCAACGGTTCTGTGCTTAATTCTCGGGCGGTAGGGGAGAGTGCAGTTATAGTAGCTGAAGAAGCAGATGTTGTGGCTTCTGAATTACATAGTTCACGCCATATCAAGGTTGGCAATGTTAAGAATAGCAATACTGCTAATTCTAATTTGGAAATATCTGTAAGTCCCTATACTAAAGAGCAACTCATGGTTTTCACACGTGAATTAGTCTATTTTACTGATAATGATAGTGGCAGTGATAAGATTCCTGTAATTAGACAGGAGATAAAGGATTTAGAAGAGATTCTTTCTAAGAAGGTTGAAGAAGCAATAGAGTTAGATAACAATAATGCTTTATTGATAGAGACGACTAAGCAGATTGATAAAGGGGTTAGAGTCAAGATTCTTAAGGATTATATTGTCGTTTCAGACGATAGTTTTCATAATAAAAAGATTATTAATTTAAAATGAGGATAGAAGAGAATGAGTAGAAAAAGTATATTATTAGGGCTATTCCTAGTAGTTTCGTTGTGGTTGCAGGGATTTGAACCACATTTTGCTAAAGACCCGGATATTTCTCCGGACGGAAAAGAGGTCTGCTTTATTTATAAGGGAGATTTATGGAAAGTGCCTTTTGATGGTGGCATAGCGATAAGATTAACTGACACAAAAGTTTCAAATTATGAACCTCAATATTCACCTGATGGTAAGAATATAGCGTTTATGTCTAATCGTGACGGCTATAGAGGCGTCTATCTGATATCCAAAGATGGGGGCGAAATTTCCACAATCAGTAATGCCGGTTATGGATTACTCAGTTGGTTTCCTGATGGGAAATCTCTTTTAGTCAGTAATTATGACACAAGATTGGGTATGGGATTCTATCGAATTTCCTTAGATGGCAAGCGCCCCGAAGAGATAACTTTGGTTGGCGGTGCTTTTGCTACTATTAGTAAAGATGGCAACAGTATTGTCTATAATGATAGGGGAGATCCATACCGGGAAGCGTATCGTGGCAGCACTAACGGTGAATTGTGGAAGTATGATATTAAACAAAAAGAGTACCACAGACTAACCGATACAGATGTTACTGAACGTTATCCGGTTTTTTCTCTTGTAGATGAGAACAGACTCTACTATGCGAAATCTGATGGCGAGATATTCCAGCTTTACCGTGCTGATAATTATGATTTTAAAAATGAACAGAAACTTACAAGTTTTCCTACTTGGTCAGTGAGAGATATCTCCATAGCCCGCACTTCCAACAAGATGGTGTTTGAGAAGTTTAATGAGATTTGGTCTTATGACGACTCCGGCACAGGTAAGGGAAAAGCTAAGAAGATAGAGATTGAAATTAGAGAAGTTATAGAAGAGACAAGTATGGTGCGTAAATATGTGAAAGACGGTTTTGAAGATTTTGAAGTCTCTTCTAATGATAAATTTATTGTGTTTATCTATGAATACGATCTTTTCATTGTTCCTGTAGCTGGTGGAACTGTTAAGCAGATAACTCATAACCAAATGCCTATTGAAGGCCTTAGAATCTTGAGTGATAATAAGACTGTTGTCTTTAATGGCAGAGAGAAAGGTGAAGGGCATTTATATAAATTCAGTATTGATAACATAGAGAAGATTGAACCAATTGGTTGGTCGCAGAATATTGTGGTTAATTCAGTCTCTGCCACAGAAAAGGGAAATTATTTAATTAGCTATTATGTGGACAGAAATCAACAAAATCTTGCTTTGACAGACTCTCTTTTTAAATCTTTCAAGCCTCTCGAATTCAATAAATATAACCTTAATTCTTATGCAGAACGCCAGAATTCACGATATGTTGCTTACACTGAATATGATGTAGAAAAGGGTATTTTCTATCTCTATTTGAGAGATACCGCGATCAACGAATCTTATCTTTTATATAATTCCTATAAATCTTTTTATAATCTAACTTGGGGTAAAGATGATAGAACTCTCTTTATCACAGAAAGTGGTAATATTAAAAGAATTGATTTATACCCTTTCAGCGAATTAGCAGAGTATAAAGATTCATGGCAGGATATTTTGGCTGAACCTATAAAATCTGAATCTGATAAGCTGGAAAAAGAGGTCAAAAAAGAAGAATATCCAGAGTTGAATCTAGAATTAAAAGGTGTAGAATCGCGTATTTCCACGGTAATTGATCTGCCCGGTTATAATTATATTCTCACTGTAGTTAATGATTCTACTTTCTATTTTGTTAATTCCGGAAGTGCTACTACTATCTATCAAGCGAATTATAAAGGTAAAAACAGAGAGAAAATTGAGACAATAGAAGATCGAAATTACTACTCTTTTAATGAAAAATCCCTGACCTATTACTATAATCCAGGTGGAAAAATTAATTCAATCAATCTCAAGACACATGCTAAAAATGAAATTAGTAATGATTTCTTCTATGAATATGACATGAACACCGTTCGGAAACAGGTGTTTAGAGAAGTTTGGGGACAATTCGGACTCAACTTTTACGACCCTGAGATGCATGGAATAAACTGGGATAAATTATATAAGAAATATGAGCCTTACTTGGAATATTGCCAAGACGAAGAGGTGCTTTCTAACATCGTAGATGAGATGATTGGTGAAGTTAATGCTTCCCATACCGGCTTTAATCCGCCTTCGAAAGAGGGAAGATTCTACTATACATCAGGCTATATCGGTGCAGAGCTCGACTTCTCTCAAAGATTAAAAAAAGGGGTTAAGTTTCGCAAAATCTTCAATGGCACACTTTTGAAAGATGTGTATAAAATAGAAGCTGGAGATCTTCTCGTTGCTGTAAATAATCAAGAGATTACAGATACTACCGATATCGAGAAGCTGTTTTTTAACACTCAAGGCAAGAAAATTAAGTTAGAGATTAAAAAGGGTAAAAAAGATACCCGTGAACTCTATGTTGAAGGCTTGAGCTGGAGAGAAAATAATGAGTTAGAATATAACGATTGGGTGAATAGTCGCAGCGAAATAGTGCAGAATAAATCGGCTAACAAAATCGGCTATCTCCATATTCAAAGAATGAACGGCTCCTCTTATTCTAAATTCTTAGAGGATTTCTGGAATGATAATCTTAAGAAAGATGGCTTGATTATTGATGTTAGAGGAAACGGTGGTGGTAATATAAGTGAAGAACTTGTAGAAGCTATTCGTAAAAAACCGCTCTCCTACTCATCTTTTAGAGGAATGAAAAATAAGAAGTTTAAAACACCTAAAAGATATTATGATAAACCAATTGTGGTGCTCATAGATGAAGATTCTTTCTCAGATGCTGAAGTTTTTCCACATTTAGTGCAAGAACAAAAGCTGGGTACTATCATTGGTATGCCTACAAGCGGTTCTGTGATTGGTACTTTTGATATAGATCTCTTTGATGGTTCTTCCTTGAGAATACCTAGATCAGGTTGGTGGACTTTGAGTGGAACTAATATGGAGGGAAATGGAGTGCAACCGGATATTCGCGTAGAACATACTCCGGCTGATAAACTTTATGATACAGACAGACAGTTAGATACAGCTATCGAATTCTTACTGAATAAATAAATATAACTTAGACATAACTTAGAAAAAGAGCAACCTGAAAGAGATTCTTGACGGTTGCTCTTCTCTTTTACTTGGGTCGTTAGAGGGCAAGAGGATTGAATTTCGAATATGAGTGGAAGAGCTAAAGAAGGCGGAGTGGATGAGCTTAACACGTTTAAATTCGTGCAAATTCGTGTGAAGGTCTTTTTATATTATCATTCTTCATTATAAATTATTTCCTATTTATTCTTGACAGGATTAGCAGATATGGATAATGAGTGCTAATAAATATTTTTGAAAGGAGTTAATATGTTCTTTTTCGATCCAACCATGATGATCTTGATACCTGCCATTATCTTAGCCTTCTGGGCTAACCATTTGGTGAAAAGTAATTACAATAAATATAAGAAAGTTGAAAACAACGTTGGTATGACCGGAGCAGAAGTGGCTCAAGCAATTTTAGAAAGAAATGGAATTGGGGATATTCCGATAGTCGCGGTGGAAGGTGAATTAACAGACCATTATGATCCTAGGAAACGCGAAGTAAGACTTTCTAAAGATATCTTTTATGGTAATTCCATAGCTTCTGTAGCTGTGGCAGCCCATGAAGTAGGACACGCTCTTCAGCACGCCCAAAGTTATGTACCGCTCAAAATTAGACATGCCATTTTCCCTGTTGCACGCTTTGGTTCCGGTGCAGCTTTTCCCCTCTTCTTTATAGGATTTCTTTTTTCAGCTCCATTCTTGATGGATATTGGAATAATCTTCTTCGTGGCAGCACTTCTCTTTCAAGTAGCAACTTTGCCGGTTGAATTTAATGCTTCGCAAAGAGCTTTTAAACAATTAGGGGAAGGGTTTGTAATTGACCCAAGAGAGATGGTAGGAGTGAAGAAAGTCCTTAATTCAGCAGCTTTGACCTATGTCGCTGCCACTTTAATGGCACTTCTCCAAGTAATTAGATTGTTAGCTTTGAGAAACTCACGGAACTAACAAATGGCTAGCCAGCAAATGTTTATCTTAACAATTGATGCTCAAAAGCTAGCTAAATGGCTCAGACTCTTAGGCTATGATACCAAGGTAATAAGGTCTGTTTCTTTGCTTAACCTGATCAGAATTGCCAAAAAAGAGAAGAGGATTATCATTACCAGAAGTAAAGAGATTCTTAAGCACCCACTCGAATTTGAGAGAATCTTTATTCATAGCGATCAACTGGAAGCTCAATTAGAAGAGCTGAGGCCTTTCCTGAAATATGAAGAAGAGTTCGTGTTTACAAGATGTCCGGAAGATAATGATTTGCTTGTGGCAATAGATAAAGAGAAGATAATAGATCTCATTCCTGCCAAAGTTGCTGAGCTATATGATAGCTTTAAGATTTGCCGGAAGTGTGGGAGAGTTTATTGGCAAGGGTCGCATTATGAGAAGATAGAAGATTTATTAAAACGAGGTTTTAATAATTAGCAATTAGTAATTAGTAATTAGCAATTAAGAGAAAGACTTTCACACGAATTAAGACGAATTAAGACGAATTAACACGAATTAAATGCATGTTGATTTGTTGATTTGTTGAATTGTTTAATTGATTAATTGATTGTTATTGGATGCGATACCTCTTAAATCCCCTTGGGGATAAATAGTTTAGCCTGTGTGTTGAATTCTTGTATTTCAAGAATTAACCACAGGTACGGATGTCAAAAATAGACATATCCCTGAAGGGGATTAATAGAAAAACGGTCAAATTATTTAGGACTGGACAAAAAGGGTTTAGGGTTTAGGGTTTAGGGTTTAGAAAGCAAAGTTTAGATTAGGGATGTATTGACACATACGCTCTTTTTGTTCTGCGTAGAGACGCAACATTTTGCGTCTATCAAACCCCTGCAGGGCTATCTCCTAACTCCATATTTTACAAGGGGCTTGTATCCTACTTCGCTAAACTTCTTAGGATAGACTCCCTTGCTGACAAATATCACCCTTTCTGGGCTTTAAGAGATTTGTGAAGTCTTAATTTATCCCTAATTTTCCTTAGGGGATTTAAAAGTTTGCGAAACGATCTCTTATCAATTAAACAATTAAACAAATCCACGATTCAACAGTTCAGCATGTATTTAATTCGTGTAAATTCGTTTAAATTCGCGTTAATTCGTGTGAAAGTCTTTCATTATTCATCATTAATTATTATTATTTATTGACAGCATTTTAATCTCAAATATCGTTAATTAGATAAAATTAAGATAGGAGTAAAATTATTATGGCTTTTGTACATCTGCATAACCACACGCAATATAGCTTGTTGGATGGTGCCTGTAGAATAGATAGAATGATTGCTAAGTCTAAAGAATTAGGCATGAATGCTGTAGCAATGACAGATCATGGAAACATGTTTGGAACAATTGAATTTTATAATAAGGCAAAAAAAGCAGGAATAAAGCCGATTATCGGTACAGAAGCTTATGTTATAAATGGAGAATTTAATACAGAAGAGAGTAAGCATGCCAAACGTTATCATTTAGTGTTGTTGGCGATGAACTTGCAGGGGTACAAGAATTTAATCAAACTTTCGTCTCACTCCTTTATAGACGGCTATTACTATAAACCACGCATGACAAAAGCTGATTTGGCAAAGTATAGTGAAGGTATCATTGCCTTATCTGCCTGTATTCAAGGGGAAATTCCCTATAATTTACTACAAGATGATTACGACGCAGCAGTAAAAGCACTTCACGAATATAAAGAGATATTTCCCGGAAGATTCTATATGGAACTGCAAGATCATGGTTTAGATAAAGAGAAACAGGTAATGCCTCAATTGATTAAGCTAGCTCAAGAGACAAACACCCCGCTTGTAGTAACTAATGATTGCCATTATCTAAACAAAGAAGATGCCACTGCTCACGATGTGTTGTTGTGCATTCAGACCGGGAAAAGATATCACGAAGAAGATAGAATGAGATATGATACGCAAGATCTCTATTTCAAGACTGAAGAAGAGATGAGACAGCTCTTTCCCGCATTACCGGAAGCTTACGAAAATACCCAAAAGATTGCTGACCAAATAGATTTAGAATTATGCTACGATGAATTCTTGTTTCCGGAGATAGATGTTCCTAAAGAATATAAAGATATGTCTGATTACATGAGAGGGTTAGTGCTTGCAGGAGCTAAGAAAAGGTATAAAGAGATTACGCCTGAGATTCAAGAGAGAATTGATTTTGAATTAGGAATCATTCACACGATGGGTTATGACGGTTATTTCCTGGTTGTGAAAGATTTTATTGATAAAGCCCGCGAAATGGGGATTCCGGTTGGTCCCGGTCGTGGTTCTGCAGCGGGAAGTATCGTTGCTTACACTTTAGATATTACCCAACTTGACCCTCTTAAATATGGACTGCTTTTTGAAAGATTCTTAGACCTCGAGCGCGTTGGGATGCCGGATATAGATATTGACTTCTGTGCCCAAGGCAGAGGAAAAGTGATTGATTATGTTGTGGAGAAGTATGGCAGAGATAGTGTTACGCAAATCATAACCTTTGGAAAACTAGGTGCTAAGACTATAATTAGGGATGTGGCACGGGTGATGGATGTATCTCCTCAAGATGCAGTTAAAATGACAAAGTTGATTCCCGGAACTCCTAAAATGACGCTTGATAAGGCGGTTAAAGAGTCTGATGATTTTAGGTTAATGATGGAAAGTAATGACAACTATAAAAACATTTTCAAGATTAGTAGAGTTTTAGAAGGTTTAATCAGGCAAACCGGGATTCATGCAGCCGGAGTTGTGATTGGACCAGGTGATTTGAGTAACTATGTTCCTCTTACTACTTCTACTGAGAAAAATGGCGAGAGCGCTGTCTTAGTTCAGTATGAAGGAAAATGGCTTGATGATTTAAAACTCTTAAAAATGGACTTTTTGGGCTTGAAAACCCTGACTATTATTCAAAAAGCTATAGAATATATCAAGAAATCTCAAGGCTTAGAAGTCGATATGGATACTGTTGATATCACAGACAACGAAACTTTTAAACTACTTTCTAAAGGATTAACAGACGGAGTATTCCAGTTTGAATCTGCCGGTATGAAAAAGTACCTTTCTAAGCTTAAACCCAACAAATTTGAAGATTTAATAGCCATGGTTGCTCTCTATAGACCAGGTCCTATGCAGTTTATTGATACTTTCATTAACAGAAAGCATGGACGCGAAGAGATAACCTATGATCATGAACTGACAAAAAGCTCCTTAGAAGAGACTTATGGTGTTACGGTTTATCAAGAACAGGTGATGCAGATTTCGAAGGCAATGGGTAATTTCACCAGCGCTGAAGCAGGTGTTCTCAGAAAAGCTATTAGTAAAAAGAATTTGGATATGATGGCAAAGATGTTTGTGAAATTTAAAGAGGGCTCAATCAGTAATGGCGTTGATGAGAAAACTGTTCAAAAGATTTGGGATAACTGGCTGGAATTTGCGAATTACGCTTTTAACAAAAGTCATGCTGCCTGCTACGCCTTTATTGCCTTTCAAACAGCCTACCTTAAAGCTCATTACCCTGTGGAATTTATGGCATCTATTCTTTCTTTAGAAGATGACCCGGCTAAGATTCCTTACTTCATTGAAGAGTGTGCCAAAATGGATATTGAGGTGCTTCCTCCGGACATAAACAACTCGGATAAAGAGTTTACTGTTCACGGAAATAAGATTCAATTCGGACTGAGAGGAATAAAGAATGTTGGAACTGCTGCAATTAAAGAGATTCTCGAAGACAGGGCTAAAATAGGTCCTTTCTACTCTCTCTTTGACCTGAGTAAACGACTAAATGGTACAGCCGTTAACAAGACTGCTCTAGAGAGCATGATTTGCTCAGGAACTTTAGACTCCTTAGATGGATTCAGATCCCAAAAGTGGGAAGCAATAGCTGATGCTTTAGACTACTCTTCCACTTGCCAAGGAAACAAAGACCAAATGACGCTCTTTGATTTAATGGATAATGATGAAGTGGCTACAGACTACTATCCAGAGCTTAAGAAAATAGGTGAGTGGAGCAATAAAGAGAAGTTGAGACGCGAGAAAGAGGTCTTAGGCTTCTATGTTTCAGGGCATCCCTTAATGGAGCATCGTTATATTATAGAGAGTATCGTAAACGTAGATTCTCAATATTTAGCTCAAGGTATTGGAGTTGGTTCAAATATAATTATTATCGGAATTGTCGCTGCCAAAACAAAGAAGAAAGCTAAAAGCGGTGATTATTATGGAGTAGTAACCATGGAGGATATGAAGGGGAAATTCGAGATTAACCTCTACAAAGAGAGATTTAGAGAATTCTATGACCTGCTCGAAATAGGAGATGTCTATTATATCACCGGAAATCAGAGCAACTTCAATAATGATGATGCTATTCTTAAAATTAATCCCAATGTTATAAAACCATATGCTGATTTTAGAAAAAACATTAGTGGTGAGGTAACTATTAACTTAACTCAAGAAGATCTACTTAATCTTGTGAAATCTGACTATCTGGATCTTTGTAAGAAACATTCCGGGAAACATAGTTTGAAATTCGTAGTAGAAACTAAACTATGGGATGATATTGTTCTTGTTTCACAGAATATAACAGTTGACCCATGTCAGGATTTTTGCCGCTATTGGGAGAAGAAAGAGATATTTTTTTCAGTAGAAGGGAAAGTTAAATGAGATTGAGCGTTGTCATCATTTTATTATTCATAACTCAACAGTTGTGGTCAGCTAACCTGACTACCGAACGAGTAGGCGAGACTTCTTTATTAGCTCTTACAATAAGCACTACTGAACTATATAGTAAAAATGATGAATTTTCCTATCGTGTGATTTTTGAAGTGCTTGATAGTAAGGATAAAATTGTCTATTTAACCAAAAAGGATATTCTCTTTTCTAAGCAAGCAGTCGATAAGAATAGTCAAATCATACTTTTGTTAGAAACCGATCTTGGACCAGCATCTTATACAGGTTATCTTAAAGTTAACAGCACGCTGAGAAATGATAAAAGTGAAGAAAAGTTTGATTTTGTAATAGCGGAAAATAAACCCTTCTCAAATCTTTATCTCTTCAGAAAAGTCAATGATGTCAATATCGAAGTTATATCTTGGGATGAGATTAAGAAATACTCAGATGTTTACTTATATCAACTCTATGAAGAGAGTGTTACAGATCTATCCTTTATTAGTGAAAACGAAACTGAAAGGAAAATAACTTCTATTACTCCGACAGATAAACTTTACAAACTTATTGATAACAGTTATTTTACGCTTGAGCATAAAAAGAGTTATGTGGAATTTAATCTGCAAAATAACTTCTACCAAGCGGAATTAAAGATCTTAGCTTACATGAATAGCTTCCAAAAGAAATATAGCTGGGAAGATCAACTTGAACAGATTAGATACATTGTGAATGACAGAGCTTGGAAAGAGATTAACAGCGGAAAACTAAATGACTCTGAGAAAGTACTAAGATTCTGGCAATCTCAGAATCCTAAAAATACCCCTAATAATGAGCTGCAAGATATTTTCTATAACAGAATTTTACAAACTGAACAGAAATTCTCTGTTCATAAATATAAAGATGGTTGGAAAACCGATAGAGGCAGAATTTATATCAAATTTGGTGCACCTGATGAGATAAGCGTGGATAATCTACCACTCGGAAGGTATCCTGCCCAAAAATGGCAGTACTACCACTTGAATAAAACTTTCTATTTTTACGATAGAACCGGAATTGAGGATTATAAACTATATAACAAAGAAGAAGAGTATGGATTTTAAAAAATTAATCGGACTATTATTGGTGTTGTTTATTGGTGTTGTTTCAGCTGAAAACTTGAGAATTAGTGTAGAAGGGTTAAACTTTTTCGAAAGCGAAAACCGAACCCTAGTTGATGTTAATTATTCTATCAAGTACAACGATTTAACTTTCAAGGTAAATGACGATAAAAGCGGTGCTATAGCTGGTTTAAGAGTTGAGGTTAAAATAGTAAGTGGTGAGAAAATACTTCATCAAGAATCATTTGCAGAAAAGATAATTATTACCACTTTAGAAGATATTGAATCAACTTCATTAGAACATATTGATAGGTATAGTTTCGATTATGCGTCACCGGGTAACATGTTAGAGATGACGTTTATAGACCTTGTTAGCAATGAAACCTATATTTTTAAGAAAGTGCTACCTGTTATTAATGATAAATTCATCAGTGATGTTGAGTTAAATGATTATATAACAAAAGGCAATAAAGAGAGGTATCAGTATATGTATCGCGGAGATTATCTCTATAAGGCAAATCCTTCGAGAATCTTCTATAAAGAGACTTCTGACAGCGTTTATTGCTATTTTCAACTAACAGGTTTAACCAGAAATTCCAAAATAGATTGGAAATATAACTACAGTATTGAAATTAAAGATGGTTTCCAGCAACAGGTAGATTACATAGAAAAAAGCGGGGTTTACGCAAACTCCACAGCTTCGATCAAACAGGGAATTAATATTGAAGCCCTTTCCAAAGGAATCTACTATATTACTATTAAAAATATGGATAAATTCGAAAATAATAGAAATTCTACTGATTTCTCGATTTCTGACTATGTCGGTCCCTCTTATAATATTCTCGCTGATTTAGACGATGAATACCAACTTATGAAGTATTTTGGCTATTCACAATCATCTGTTTTGTGGAAAAATTTCCTCACTTCTAAAAAAAGAAGAGAGATTAATCAATTCTGGATGAGGTACTCAAACGCCGTCAATCAGCCGGTTGAGACCTTCTTAGGCAAGCTAAAAGAGAAAGTTGAATATGCTAACAGAAAATATTCACACCACAAACAAGGCTGGTCTTCAGATCGCGGGAAAATCTATATTTTGTTTGGTGCACCGGACGAAATTGAAAAATTCCTAGTAGGTGAAGTAGACGCTACCGATAAATATGATTCTGAAGCCTTAATAGATAAAAGAGCTGTGTTTAATGACAAAGAATATGAGATTTGGCGCTATACTTCAACTAAACTAGCCAGCTATACCTTCTTTGACATCAACATGAATAATAGCCATAAACTAGTTTATGTCTATAATGACCCAAATATCACTGTATCATCGGATTATAAATTCTATTTTGGACAAGATTTTGACGAAAATAGGTTAAAATAGATATCTAAAAGCATTGTCATAATGATCAACTTTGTATTCTTCTCGATAAGGATGCTTCACAACAGTGATTATGTCAAACCTGATCATATATTCTGCATACTGCTGGTTTTTTTCTATAAAATCAGCAGTTGCTCTACTAATCTTGCGTTGCTTAGCTTTAGTTACCGATAGTAAAGTTTCTTCAGAATCAATCTTGCTTCGTGTTTTTACCTCAACAATGATTAGTAAATCATCTTTTCGAGCTATTATATCTATTTCTCCTGCAACACAACTATAATTCTGGGATACTAGCTCAAATCCTTTGTTAATGAGATATCTAACAGCTATTAGTTCTCCAAATTGACCAAATTTAAGGTTATAATTATTTTTCTTCATAAAAAACAAAAAAAAGCTTGACTCTATTTTGTCAATTAATTTAAATAGGTATGAGTGTAATATAAATAAATTTAAACTTGATTAATAAATGATTAAGTGTACGCTAAGGAGAAATGATAATGAGAGAAAAGATTTTACTCATTTTGAGTATTTTGTTCTGTATGAATGTTTTAGTAGCTGTTCCTTTTGGAACTTTGGGCAATATTGATGTACCGGACGGATTTGTAATGCCAGCAAATCAGATCGCTGTTAACTTCGCATCGTATCTAAGAGATGAAGCTATGGATAGTTCTGATAAAGCCGGATACGATTATAACTATGTGATTCAAGCCAAGTATGGTTTGTTTGACAGAGCTGAAATAGGTCTTGTCTATACTGGAGATGAAATTTTTTACGTGAACGCTAAATTCCAGTTAGTTCGCGAATCTTTTGAATATCCAGGTATTACCATCGGAGTTGATAACCTCTTCTCAAAAGTTGGTACCGATGCTTTTGATGAAACCCACAAAGATTATCACAAATGGGAAGATATCGAAGATCGTGGCGCATACGAGAGAAATTCATTTTATGTTGCAGCAACTAAATCTTGGGCTCTTAGAGATGTAAAAGTCCTCGGTGACATGCAATTATATGTTACTGTTGGTATTGGAGTAAATCGCTTTGTTGGACAAAGAGATCTTGCTGAGGACTTTAGTGGTCTCTTCGGAACTTTTGAATATTATCCAACTCAACTCTTCCCTAAAAACAACTTCAGTGTTTTTGCTGAACAAAGTGGACATGCTATTAATTTAGGTGCTAGATATTCTTGGAAAAACTTGGGCTTACAATACTCAGTTATTGAAATTGAAGAGTTCATCAAAGATAACCAAGATAACTTAAAAATGGCTTTCAATATTCAATACAGTCTTACCTATTGGGCTAATACCAAAACCACTCAAAGAGGAGCTTTTGAGCCTAATAAAGATCGTTTAAGAACCAATCAACAAATTTTCGAATCCGGTGCAGGTACAGGAAGTAGTATTCTTGACCAAATTAAAGCACTCAGAGCTGAAGAACTTAAAAGACAAACCGAATTGAATGACCTTATTAAAGAACTTGAAGAGTTAGATTAACCCAAGATTTATCAGATTTATAAGTAGGTAATATGTGTTGTAAAAAGAAGATGTACATATTTCTTCTTCTTATAAGTATTTCGATTCTGCCTCTAAATTCTCAGGCTATGGTTACAAAAAACAGTGAAGACAGTGCTGAATTTGATTTAGTAAAGAAGAAGAATGCTATTGAGGATAAGAGGATTGAGTTAGTAAATAATTTACAGAAGCAGAATAATTATGCTAAGATAGATTCATTATTTAAAGAAGACGAAGAAGCGTATTTTGAACTTTTAAACAGCAATGATGCCGCATACGCTAACTTTGTTAGAGAGATGATGTATAAGGCTTATAGGACCATTCCCGATCTACAGGATGATCTATTATTTATAGATTGCAAGAAAGCAGCATCTACACAAGATTGGGATTTGGCTTCCTTAAAAGCCAATGATTTAATCAGGAGATACCCAGATAGCAACAGAAAAAAAGCAGCTATCAGACTTTGGAAAGTAGCACTGATTAAGTCAGGAAAAGATCAAGAATTTATCCAACTAGTTGAACAATTCCCTGAATTTGAACTAGCTTCGCAAAGTTTTCAATACGGGCAATCACTTTATAATGTAGGTCGGTTTGATGAAGCACAAAAATACCTTACCGACTCAGCAATCGACGATAATTACGCATTAAGAGCAACAGCATCCTTAGGTTTAGTTGCTTTTGCAAAAGGCAACATTGAAGAAGCTGCCATTATCTTTGATTATTTAGAAAGTAACTATACTGTAAAAGAACCATATTATGACTTCGTAATATTGTCAAAAGCAAGATTATTTTCTCATTATGGAGATTCTCCTAATGCTATAAAATACTATCAAGCCTATAACAAATTAAATGCAAGCGGTATTAATGATGTTACTTATGAAATCGCTGTAACTCATAGAAAATCAGGTGATTTAAGCAAAGCAAAACGATACTTTGAACTTATCTTAGGTTCTAAGTATGCTGCTGATTATTATGTACCTACACTCTATAATTTGGTTATGATTGATCAAGAATTGAATGAAAGTAAGGAAGTCGATGGACTTGTAACTAATTATCAAGCCCGCGTAGATGATTATTTTGAAAGCCTGCTAGTAAACCGAACTCTAATTAATGAAGTTAGAACATTGCGTGACAACTATCTTATGGAAAACCAGAAGTCACGTAAGGATATTCTTCTTGAGCAAATTAGATCTAAAGAACAACAGGTATTGGTTAATCAGGTTGTGCTGGATGAAAAAATATCGTTTTTAGATGTAAGAAGTATTCATCTAATAAAAGAATTAGAATTAAGATTCTTGGAGACAACAGAATCATATTTCATAGAGTTAGAGCAAATAGAAAAATATAGAAATAGTCCTAAAACTGAATTAGTTAATGTTGTTGAAAGAGAAAGATCGGCAACAGAAGAGTCTTATCTGCTCGACATAACAGAAGAATTAGTTAAGGATATTGAAAATCTTAACGATGATCAATTTATAAGAGCTTACTGGTATGCAAATCAGATCTATTTAAAAAGAAAATATATCGTTAATGTTTCAAATTTAGTCGATAAAACTAACCATTTGCCGGAACAGAATGCTAAACTGAGAGGTATGCTTGACGCAGAAATCAAAGTTGTAGATGACATAAAGGTAATGGCGAAATTTGATTTAGCTGAATTTCCTAATTTAGCGGAAAAACAAGCACTAGTAGATCAAAAAATCGAAGAGTTCTTAGCTAAAGAAAAAAAACTTGAAGTGCAACGAAATATGGTTATTGATACTTATTATGAAAAGGTTGCAGATAAGAAAGAAAGAGTGGTTGCTGAAAAATTCATCCAATTAGATCAAGGAATTCAAGCATACTCTACCGCCTTTAGTAAGTTTACTAATATCAAGAACTCACAAAACACATATATCGAATATGTAAGCTTGGATTTAGAATTTAGAAAGTTAAATGAAAGTTATAAACAAAGAAGAAAACAGGCCGAGATTGACAGTATTTCTATTTCAGAAGCAGAAATTAACCAAATGGTCATCTTGAGAGAGAACCTTTATAACAGAACTAATAACTTTACTTTTAAGAATAACCAATTTGAAAACAACTATAAGCTACATTTTAACTTAGGTGAGTTAGCTACATTTGTTTATCCAACTAATCATAACCTTATTTATAATCATTACAAAACTGCTCTTCAGCTAAATCCTAATTTTGCTCAAAAAGATGCTATTTTGTATAATTTAGCCTATTACAAGAACCAAATGATAGATAATGAAATTGCTGATATTAAAGATGAGTTAATGAAAGATATTAATTATTTTGTTAATGACAAGCCAATCATGATCATCAAGAATGTCGATAAATATGCAGAAGTTATTGGATACTATTTAGAGTTAATGAAAGATATGGACAGTGAATATCAAATAGAAGCAATGTTTAGATTAGCTAAACTTTATTTTGATATTGCTGTAGATTCCGACAACACTACTCTTTATGTTGAAAAAGCGATAAAAGTCTATCAACAGGTATATTTAATTGGTAATCAAAATCAAAAATTCGAAGCTTTATTCCAGGGTGCATGGCATAAGATGTCTATTGGTAGGCACACAGAAGCTATCAATGATATAGAAATTCTAATGACACAAAAGAGTGAGTTTAGCGAAGAACAGACAAATAGATATGAGAATGGTGGAGATATTATTGCTTATTCGTTGAACTATATGGATGGTGTTGATGATGCAGAATATACCTCTTCACAATTTGTTTCTGAAGTCTTGTTTACTAAATTTGATGAAGAAACTGCTAATAGTATTTTTGCTAAGTTGATCTATAGAAAACAAATTTTTGACTCTTATAAAGATATTGTTAGTTTATACAATGTTAGGAGTTTAGTAAATCCGAATGCTATTACCAACCCTACATATACCGACTCAATTCTAGTTACTCTAGGTACTTATTCTGTTGAGATAGGTGATTCCTTAAATGCATGGGGTGAAAGAGAGTATAGAAATGCTTATGCTAAATACGGATATAATTCAGCTTGGTACGCGTATAACAAAGACAATGATATAGCCCCTTATGTGAAGTCTGTCCAAAAAGGCTTAGATGACTTCATTATTCCGGGTCTTTATAAGAAGATGAGTGCTCAAGCTACCTTACAGAATATCTCAGAATTTTCCCGCATTGTTGATGAATATTCTAAATACAAGGGTTTTAATGAAGAGATAAGAGCTGCTAAGCTAAGCTTGTATGATAGTAATGCTATTAATACATTAACAAAATACGTTATTGAAAATCCCGACACTACTTCTTATAGAATTGGTATCGAGGAAGTATATAAATATTTAGACAGAAACCCTAATAGTAAAGACAGAAAAGATTTAGAGCAAAATGCTTATAGCTGGGCTTTAAATACTACTGTTATTACAGATAGTGTAAGTTTCGATACACTACGATATTCTCCTGAAGAAGGGCAGAAAGTTATTGATAAAGCTCGAAGAGAATATTTAGAAGTTGCGGATAGATTTTATAATTATTTAGCTACTTCAAATTATCCGGATAAAGATAACACAATTCATAGTTTATTGTATTATCGCGGAATTAGAAAAGTCCAAACCGGGGATAATGAAGGAGCGCGTCAAGATTTCTTAGCATGCGACAGTTTAAACATTTCAAATGAGTTTAAAGAAGGTATCTATAGAAACCTTGCCGATATTTATAAAGATAAAGGCGATTATGACACATCCACAGAATATTTTGCTAAAGCTAAAACTTTTGCTAAAAAGGAAGATTTTCAAGGATATGAAATTGAAATTTATAGTAACAGATCTGCTAAAGTAACTCAGCTTAACAGCTCAGAAAAGAAAGAAGACAAAATTAAGGCTGCCCAAGAGATGGAAATAATCTTACAGTCTAGTGTTGTTGATGATAAAGCTAAAGCTAAAATTAAACGAGATGCAATTGCTCTTTATGCTGCAGGTGGAGATTATGATACTGCTATTGCCAGATTAATTTCAGAAGGCGATAAATCACAAGAAATTGATCTCGCCTGGGATAATTACGGTAGTGCAATCAGTATCGCCGACTCCTTAGGAAATAATAATAAAACTGTAGAGATAGAGAATAGATTTATGGAAAGATTCCCTACCGATAAACAGACATTTATTATTTTGGCAAAGAGATTAGCAGTAGTTGCAGATTCAACTTCAGCAGTCTATAACCCTAACCTAGCTTCTGAAAAATACAAAGAAATTTACGATAGAGCTTCGCAAACAGGTAAGAAATTAGACATTTCCGGGGGTAACTTGGAATTGGATGATTATTATTATAATAGTATTGAAATGAAGTGTCGTAATCTTTCCAAAGCTGATCAAGCTGTCGAATGGGTTAGTTTCCGCAACAAATTCCCACAATACAAAACAGTTCCTATTCTGAATCTTATCTGTAAGTTATATGAAGAATCAGGACAAAATGAGAAATATTTAGAGTATATTAAAATACTATATGCTATTGATAAGACTAATTCACTCTATCCTGTATATGCTATTGAAGAGCTTACTACAGTTGATAAGAAGATTTCTAAATCATTTCGTAAGAAAGATTGGAAGTCTATGCTCAGTGAAATAGCAGCATATAAGAAAATAGCTGATAAATTTAAAGCTGATGGCATACCGGCAGAAGATATTGCAGTTCCTCAATCATTAGAAAGATATGCACTATATACAACCGAGTATGAAAGAGAACAAGAGAAGAAAGAACTTCTAGCAGCTCTTGATAAGAATTTTAACCAATTTATGAAATTTATTTCAGTTTCACCAAATGATGATAGTCGTGTTAAGGTCAACACTGCAACATCTTGGGGTGGTAATTTATCTGGAAAAGATGGAAGAATAAGCAAACTTGATAATTTAACTAAACAACAGTTTGAGTTAATTGAAAAAGATATAGCAAAAGTTCTTGCCAGTGAACTTCTTAGTCCGAAAGAGAGAAGGGAACAGATTTTCTTACTTGATTATGCAAAATTCAAAATCTCAAAGTATGTTGGAGAAACAATTTATAATCAAATTGATAAGTATCTAACTATGACTAATGGACAATATGTTGCTTACGAAAATCAAGTACTTGGAAGAACTGATATAACTTATGACGAACAAGATGAAATTTTATTCCAGTATGAATCTAACATTGCCACAGCTCGAAGTGAATATTTCCAAAAGTATGCAGTTATAACTATTCAATACGCTCGCGATATGTATAATCTTTATATTAATGGCTTCACAACACAATTACCTAGAAGTGAAGAGGTAATGGCTTTCTTAGAAGTTAATAAAGTTGAAGAAGCAAAACCTAAAGATGAAATAACTATACCATTTACACAATCAATGAGAAAAGATTATTCTAATATTACAGATAATTTCTTCAATGATGGAAATAGAGATTTTATAATGTACAATATCCCAGGTGGAGAATCTCTACTAATTGAAACTGATATAAATTGCCCTATTTTCCCAATCGCTTCCAGATTTAGATTCCTTGAAGAAGGGAAATTCTGGCACGATGATGCAATTAAAATGACTGTTAAGTTTAATGACAATCCAATTGATATAAAAGGAATGGCATTGACTGATGGTGAAATAGATGATTCTTTATCAGTCTATCCTTATTTGTCTAGAACATTGTATAATAATGATAACAACTATACAAATAATTTCTTAAAAGGAAAAAATAAAATTAGTATCTCTATCGCGAATAATAGCTATCAAGAAATCAACGTTGGGATGATTTTCTCAATGATATACGATCAAGAGAAACTATATATTCATAACAACTCTACATTTGTAGCAGTGGTGTCAAACAACAGTTGGTTAGGTGCAGATGCTGTAACAGGCATTGAAATTACCAAAGCTGATTGGAAACCGGTTAACTATGGGTCCTTGGATGTTGATTATTCTAAGCTAGAAGCATTCCAAAATTCAGGAGCCATTCCAATCTGGATGAATGATGAAACTGCAACTGTTGAAACAAAAGTAGATACAAGCTTGGCTATTGCAGAAAACACAGTAGCTGAAGTAATTGAAAATACACCGGTTGTTAAATACT
>JBAYZI010000035.1:0-21014 GCA_041672585.1 Cloacimonadales bacterium (SeqCode)
TCTCTGAATGATAAAACAATCTTTATAATCTAACATTTCGTTACCATAAATAGGCTTGCCATCATACTTTCTAATAAACAGTTTAACTTCACTAGTGGCAGGAGGCAAATAGATGAAAAAGCATTTGCTTAGAACATCATCAAGTTCGCTTTTAGAAGTGTAAGAAGGGGCTTTTTCGAAGTTTGTACTGAAATTAGTAAAGACAAGTCCACTAAAAGCAGTAGGTTCATAAAATGTCTTGAAAGTGAGATCGGTAGCAAGATTAAATTCTGTAATTTTAGTTAAAGATTCGTTAGTGATTTTAGAAGTCTCTTTATTTATATAGGTACCATTAGAAGAGTTTAAATCTTTAATCACACCTTGCTCAAAATCCACAAACAGGTGGTCGCCTGATACTCTTCCCCAGGGTAGATTGATTCTATTGGCTTCGATTAGGGTACCTTTTCCTGAGGACCTGCCGATAATCACTTGAGGCTGAGCTAAGAGGATTATATTGACTTGAGAATTAGGAGCTTGCAGGGTGAGATTTCCTTGCCACGCATGTTCTTGGATATAAGCAGTAACATAAGAAGCAAGCTCCGGATAAACATTAGTGAGTAATTCATAATCCTTTTTAGTATCGAGAAAAAGAATCAAATTAGAAGAGTTATAGCAAAGGACAAAATCATTAATCTTCTTATACTCAGTGAAATAGGTCATGGGGTTACCTGCAGAACTGACTATTTTGGCAAATTTCTCTGCCATTTGTAAGACTTCTTTAATGTTGAATTTAAAATCATCTATTTGTTTCAATATTTCCGATATTTTAACAGCTTCTGCTTCCTCTACAGGTAGCTTTGCTGCTATCATGATCAGAAACTCTGTATATTCTTTTAAGTAATGCTTACAAAAGTCATATTCATTAATTTTCAGACTAACAAACTTTTTCCGAGTTGTGGGAAATTGAGCCGTTTGCTCCACTAATTCCGGGAAATTAATATCCTTATCATTGAGTCCCTTCATCGTTATAGTTAAATCTTCTTCCACCTCTTGCCAGACTGATAATTGTTCTTCTACAGATATTTGGGGATTGATAATCAGCTTCGCTTCTATCTGTTTTAAATAGAGATTCTTCATCTCTGCAATGTTCTCATTTAAACTTGGTTTGAGTTTGTGGATTTTCGCGACTTCATTCTTTATTTCAATGTAAGGGTAACTGTATTTACTTGTATAATCATCAATTTCTTTGGCGAGACTTAAGTTAAGAACAATTGAATCTAACAAGTTTAGTTCAGGATTAGAAGCTTGGCTTGCTTGTTCTAAAATGTGCTGAGTTTCTTGTTTTATTTCATCTTGTAAAGTAAGCAAATCTTCTTTTAACTGAGAATAGTTTTCCTCTCTAAACTTAACTTCTGTTGTATTAAAGGCTTCTCTAATCTCAAGATAGTTATTAATGGCTACTATTACAGCCTGAATACTTGGGACAAAAGCATTTCGTTCTTGAACAATATCTTCTCTTGCTTTATCAATAACCTCGTTATAGAGTTGCTGTAAGGAGAAAGTAATCGTCTTTGCCACTTTAGCTGATAATTCATTTTGTTTTAGTAGGTTTAGGAGAGAATAACACTCTTGCAAAGCTGAAGGATTAAAGTCAATGAGCAGAGAGTTTAATTTGGCAGTCAGAAGTTTATAAGCTGTTAGCAACTTCTCATAATCAGGCAGTTCTTTAAGCCTTTTCTCTGCTTGTAAATTACCTCTTTCTTGCAGAACAGCAAGTGCATCTTTAAGGTGATTAAGCAGAACACTACTAAATTCTTCTTTGTATTGAAGATCTACGAAAGATTTTACTTCAGCAAGATACTCTTTTGAGAATTTGTTAAACGCATCTTTATATTCACAATCTTTAACTGAGATGATTAGTTCACACTTTTTGGTAACTATCAAGGCATGTACGAAAGCAGATATTTTCTCTAAGGGATCAGTTTCATCTCGCCTAAGTTCAATCTCTTGATTCATATCTTTGTAAATATCAATTGCAGTCTGTTGGCTGCCAACAATATGCGATAACTTAGAAAGAACTTTCCGTTCCTGCTTATGTTTGTCAGCTTGCTGCTTGGCTATTTTCTCAATTTCTGAAAGCTTATAAAACTTCTTATCATAACTCTTTAATAACTCTGCATATTCCATTGTAGTTCCTAATTATCTAATTTAATCTGTTCTAGTTGTTCAATCAACAAACTGTTCAATTTAAGCGTAGCTGAATTAGCTGATTGTTGTTTCTGCTTGGCAAAGCTTTTGGTACTCTCTTTTGTTTTTTCATCTGATAAATCAATAACGACTGTTTCATTATTAACGCCTGTAATTCTTATCTCGCCTTCTCCTTTATAAGCATAGCCAAGATGTTGATTATGAGAAGATTCGTTAGCGTAGGTAGTAGCTATAATGTGCATATTTGCTTCTTGCTGAATTGGAGTAATAGTGATATTTCTCCGGAGTAAAAGTTGTTTAATCTGATTGAGTAATTGTGGATTATTGCTTTGTTCATTATCAATAAAATGTGATACTTCAATATAAGCTTTAATATTGACAGGCGGAATAAAATGAATATTTTGTTCAAATGGTGTAATTAGCTTTATCAAATCTTTAGCATCTTGAATCTGCTTTCCTCTAAGTTCAGGAGTTAATTTAAGCTCAGCCACAGCCACCTTGATAACTAAGTCAAATGGCTCATTATTGCTATTTTCCAGAAAATAATTACCTCGTTCATTGGGATAACAAACCTTATTTCCTATTAAAAGAGGAATCCCGGTTAATATTTTTCCTTGAGAATTTATGGTTATGACTAAGCCCTCATATTTAGAATATTGGGAAAAGGATTTGAACTTATATTCTATTTTAAGACCAGAGAAGATTGAGGTTATACTATCTGAGATATCACCAATGACTAAGCGGTTTTGATCATAAAGAGGTTCAATCAGCTTAACTAAGAGAGAAGTAGCGTGGTAATAGGCTTGAAGTTTTAGCCCCGGATTATTCTGCGTAGTTGCTTGCCTTAAAATATCCATTATCTCTTTCTTGATTGCTGATTGACTATAGGTTAAAATCTCCTTATCCAAAGCTGCCAAGGTGTAATAGGTGGTACCAACTATACTTGTTTCCGCTATTGCTATCCCCGGAATATCTAAATTTGAGAGTAACAGCTTTTTATCGTTTATGTATTCTCTAAAATACTCTTTATCATTGATTTGGTTAGATTCTATATAGCCTTGATACTCTTTTTCCATATAGAGTTTATAATAGCTGACAATAGCTTCTATAGCAGAAGTATTGGCTTCTATTACACTTCTCCCACTTCCTACTCCATAGATGTATAAGGCATTGTTAACCGGTTGTTTAGCAACATACCAAGGTAAATCCTGTTTTTTAGAACTATTTCCCACTAAACTTTTAGTCCCATTTGTGGTTTGATTTGGAGAACAGCCAATAGCAATAAGTATTATTATAACTAAACAGATATTAATAATGTTTCTTCTCATCTTAACCTCTTAAATTATAAAGAACCAGATTGAATAAGCAATTAACAGAATAAATGTAAATGATAAGATGAGACTTGTTTTCTTACCTTTGCTAAGTGAATTAAGTAACCAAGTAAACATTAGGATGAGAAATATACCGATAAAATAGAGATGTAAAGCTAGGTTCATTTTCTGAAAACTGCTTGCAGTATCGCTCCAAATTGTCTCTCCGGTTTCTAAATTAAAAAACTCCAGAGAGATTTGTAAATATACTCCCTTTTTACCAAACTTGTTTTCTACTTTGCTCTTGACATTGCCTATTAGGAAACCACTCCATTGGGTAAATTGACCAATTCTTAATCTACCTTCATCAGAATAAAAGTCTTCCATCTGAATCGATTGTGCTTTCAATAATTCATCAATTCTCTCTTTTTCATAGACTCTAAATCTACTTTTTGTGAACATCTTCTTTATATTAGTAAATACCTTATCATTAATATCACTTTCAAAATACATACCAATATCTTCAATTTCTCTGCCATCACCAATAGCAAATTTACTTATTGGTACTTCTTTAAAACTATCATAAATCTCTGTAACGGTGGTGTTTATCAGATTATCAATAATAATGTTCTCTTCTAATGTTAAGCCTGTTATCGTATTACCAAACAAGTTATAACAACTAATTAAAACCAGAAACAAAATAAGCTTTTTCATTGTTTTCTCCATGCACTTAATTATGCATTGCAATATAAAAGATTTATTATTAATGTGTCAATGAATAACATTTTAAACTTATGCTTTGCTCCTAAGGAACAGAGGAGTTTAAAGGGTTTTGACCAGTTCTAAATTGTTTGACTATTTTCTATTGTTATTTCAAGCTATATAACCCCTTCAGGGTTATTATTTATGTGTATCATGTACCTGTGGTTAATTCTTGAAATACAAGAATTTAACACACAGGCTAAACTATTATCCCCAAGGGGACTTAAGAGGTATCGCAACCAACAACAACCGATTAAACAATTAAACAAATCAACAATTCAACATTTCTCATTAATTGTTAATTATTAATTCTTGTCACCTTAGGGGGACCATAGAGCATAGCTCGTATAGTTCTCGATGGGTGTACGGTTTAGCAGTGGAAAAGACAAGGAGAAGTCGGAATCAATACAGCAACTTTTCATTTTTCTCTTTTAATTCTTTTTTTGTTCCTTTTGTGCCTTTGCTTGGAAGGGCGTAATGTATTTCATGAAGCCCCTGGTAAAATATCTTCTTTCTTATCAGTGTTTCACGTTGTTATTAGTGGTTAATCCTTTTTTCTGATTGCTCATCTCTTGTCTAGTCCTGAATAGTTTGACTGTTTTTCTATTAATCCCCTTCAGGGATAGGTCTTTTTTTGTATCTATACCTGTGGTTAATTCTTGAAATACAAGAATACAACACACAGGCTAAACTATTGATCCCCAAGGGGATTTAAGAGATTTCACAACCGATATCAGCCTATTAAACAATTAAACAATTAAACAAATCAACGATTCAACAGTTCAACACGCATTTAATTCGTGAAATTCGTTTTAACTTCGTGCAAATTCGTGTGAAAGTCTTTCTTCTATTGCTAATTGCTAATTGCTAATTGCTAATTGTTTTTATCCTTCTTAATCTTTCTAATTTGCCTCTTCTGTGTTCTATAAAAAATACTAAAAAAGAAAGTACTTTACAAGTTTCAAATATTATCAGAATTGTAAATATACACAGAAGAAGTTATTTCTTCTCCAATAAAACATAGCAGTGATGCTTAATAAAGAATTTTAACAAAAGGATAAATATGGATAATGTTTGGGAAATAGGGGTTGAATTAACTCTTAAGCAAAAAAAATTAAGAAACCAAATTTCTTGTCAATTGAAGTGTCCCCGCACTATTGCTTCTTTATTGATAAAAAAGGGTTTAGAATCAATGGCGGAGATAGAAGCTTTCTTAAATCCTACTTTATCACAACTACACGATCCCTATCTTTTTCGGGATATGGAAAAGGCTGTAGCTCGCGTTTTACTAGCCATTGAGAACAAAGAGAAAATCACTATTTACGGTGATTATGATGTAGATGGCACAACTTCCACAGCTCTGCTTTATTTGGGGTTAACCAAGTTAGGTGCAGTCATAGATTACTATATTCCTCACCGGATGGTTGATGGTTATGGTTTATCAATTTCAGGTTTAGACCAAATTAAAGAAAATGGTACAACCTTGATTATCTCAGTCGATTGCGGGATTAATGCCATTGCCGAAGTTGATCAGATTAATGCCTATGGTATGGAGATAATAATCACTGATCATCATAACCCTAAAAGCGTTCTTCCTAATGCGTTAGCCATAATTAATGCCAAAGTAAAAGATTCCAGTTATCCGTTTGCAACTTTAGCAGGGGTAGGAGTTGCCTATAAATTGATGGTTGCTATTTATATGAAACTTGGGATTGACACACCGGAAAATGTCTCTAAATATTTAGATTTAGTAGCATTGGGAACAATTGCTGATATAGTGCCACTTGAAGATGAAAATAGGGTATTGTCAGCTCTTGGTTTAAATCATTTAATTGAGAAGAACAATATAGGTTTAAAATCGCTGATTGAATTTGCTAATCTTAATCAGAAAACTTTAACTTCTGCAGACATTGTGTTTGGTTTGGCTCCCAGAATAAACGCAGCCGGCAGAATGGGTAGTGCAGATATAGCCGTCGAACTCCTGATTTCAACTGATGAGAAACAGAGTAATGAGTTGGCTGAAAACATTGAGCATCAAAACTCTTTAAGGCAGCGCGAAGACCAGAAAACATATCAGGATGCTATTGATATTATAGATAAGAAATATAAGAATATAGACGAAACTGTTTTGATTGTGCTCTCTTCAGATAATTGGCACCAAGGCGTAATTGGCATAGTCGCATCGAAGTTGGTAGAGCAGTTTAACCGTCCGGTAATCATGATTTCTGTGAAGGACGGAATTGGTTCCGGTTCAGGCAGAAGTATTCCTGAATTAGATTTGTTTGAAGCACTGACCGATAACGAAGATGATTTGATTAGCTTCGGTGGTCATAAATATGCTGTAGGATTAACTATTTATCAAGAATATATTGATATCTTTGAGAATAAACTAGCAGATTATATCAAGACTAAGCCTTTCTCTGAGCATATTCAGAATTCTATCAACATAGATTCTCATTTAGAACTGTATGATATTAATAACAACTTTTTAGATTGGATAGAGAGATTCTCACCCTTTGGAGCAGGTAACAAAAGACCTGTCTTCTATACTGAAAAAGTAAATGTTTCCACCTATCCTTATATAGTAGGGAAAAATCATCTCAAATTGAAGGTTATAAAAGATGGTGTAGATCTTGATTTAATAGGTTATAATTTAGGTGACTACCTCACTTCAATCAAGAAAAACTCTTGTATCGATATTGCCTATTCAGTAGAGGTCAACTCCTTCTTTAAAAAGAAAACTATTCAGGGAAAACTCCTTGATATTAAAGTAAATGAATAGGGATGAAAAAATGGCACAAAAACTACATTATTGCTGGCTAATATTTTTTCTGATGTTGGTCGGTTGTTCCCAAAACCAGCAGAGAGCTGTCGAGATTTTAAATCTTGAACTCAGCGGAAGATTAGAAGTTGACTTCCCAATCAAAGATCTTGATTATAACACTTCTACCAAAACTCTCTATTTGGCAGAGAGTTATAAAGATTATATCTGGGTTTATAGTGATTTCGACTTTCTTAATAAGTTTGGCGGTAAAGGTAACCACAAGAATTCTTTCCAGCTACTTACCGATATTGAAGTTTCTGAAAACGGCAATATTCTGGCTTTAGATAATCTCCGTAAAAGAATCGCTATCTTTGATAAAAACGGGATTTACAAGAATGAGATTCTCTTAAATAAATATTCTAACCCGACAAAATTCACTTTGAGTAATGATGATTTGCTCTATCTCTATGATAATGATGAACAAGAGGTTGTTATCATTAATATGCTTACTGCTCAAGAGTTTATAAGATTAGGGAAGTACGAAATTGAATCTCCGCAGGCAATTAAGATTAATAATAATTTACTTAATGTAACCACTAATAAGCAGCAAACAGATACGTTCTTTGGCATGGGTGGATTTAATCAGAATTACCCTTTTTTGACCGTGATAGACAACTTTCAAAACACCATCTCCCTTGTAGATAACTTCATTACTATTAACAAAATAGTCAAAACGCAAGCTATTGTCCAATCACCAATTATGGGGATGATGATAAAATATAATACACTAATAATTTATACACAAAAAGAAGTTTTGCTGTATAATATAAAATATAATCTTAACCAATAATGAGAACTAATTTCTATGAAAACTAAACCAACCACCCTTTCTCCCTATTTTTGGATCATAATTTCCGCTCTCGCTCTGGGCTTAAGTCGCTATCCAAATACTCTTGGCATCTTTGCTTTTATCGCTTTTATCCCCTTGTTTAGATACTTTGACAGTGGTAAGAAAAGCAAAACTGTCCTGTTTCGGTCTGCCCTATTATTTGCCTTTGTCAACACAGTAGTAGCCTATCATTGGGTAGGATTAGTTACTGTTCCCGGCGTAATCGGAATGATAATCTTGTTTAGCTTATATTACTGGTTTGTTTTCGCCTATTTAAATAGAGTTTGGCACAGCAAAGAGTGGATTAAATGGTGCGGATTTATCGCCATTTGGCTCTCTTTTGAATTCTTCCTCTTCTTTACTGAATTTCGTTTCCCATGGCTAAATGTTGGTTATGCTATGAGTAACTTCAACTTATTAGCGCAAATTGCTGATCTTGGGGGAATTCATTTAATCTCATTTATGATTCTCCTAGTGAACATTGTTCTATATCGTTTCTTAGCAGGAATTAGATCGTCTATCTACTTGCTACTCATAATCTTTTCAGTCTGGTTTGGCTACGGTTACTACCGCTATAATAACATTAAAATAGAATTAGCCGACCTTAATGTGCAGATGATGCAGCCTTCAATTGGCTTAGATAAATTCGATATGGATATTGACGAAATTCTGGCACTTTATGAGAAACAAACATATTACGCCTCACTAAGTCAGCCTGACCTATATATCTGGCCTGAAGCATCTGTTCCTGATTTACCTCTGCATCCGTCAAATGCTCATTTAAAAAATAAGCTAACAAAAATTGCTGAAAAATATAAAATGAACATCTTATTGGGAACCACTGACGGACTTCCCGCTCCAATCGATTATCACTATTCGCTCTACTATTATAATGCTGCAGTGCTATTGAGATACCCTGAATTAACGTTTGATGAACCCTATTATAAAATGTATCTCGTTCCTGTGGGTGAAAGAATGCCCTATTTGAATGCTATACCATTACTCTGGAAATTAGAGTTTGGACAGGCTAATTGGGAGTTTGGTAAAGAACTGAAGTATTATACGATTAAGAATAAAACCGGCAAAGAATTTACCTTCTCGCCTCAGATTTGTTATGAGATTCTCTTTCCTAAAATCTCTAATCAGATGGCACGTGAGGGTGTTGATTTCATCGTAAATCTCACTAATGATGCTTGGTTTAAGAAGTCTATCGGGACTTATCAACATGCTATGATGAGCAGAATTAGGGCTATTGAAACAAGAAAAACTATTATTCGCTGTGCTAACACCGGGCATTCGGCAGTTGTCTCGCCAACCGGCAAAATAGAAGTGTTTACAAAACTCTATGATGTAGCTAATTTTCAAGCTCCGGTATATACTACTGAAAGCCAATCTTTGTATGTTAAATATTTGTATAATCTACCCTATATTTTCGTTATTGGTGCATTATTAATAATTTTCCTTGCCAAAAATAAAGAATCCTAATGAAGTTGTAATATTATTTAAAACTAAGGATATTATGGAAAAACAATACTATACTATTACTGAAGTGAGTAAACTTTTAGACATTAAGCCCTATGTTATACGGTATTGGGAGACTGAATTTCCCCAGATCAGAAAGAGTAGGAAAAGTGGCAGAAATAGGCGCTACTCCGTTAAGGAAGTAGAGATTATTACTGACATTAAGATTCTCCTCTATGACAAGAAATTCACTATTAAAGGGGCTAAACAGGCTTTATCAAGTGAGGAAGGGCTCCCTATGGAAAGCAATTTCAATGAGCAGACACCGGCTGAGCAATTGAAGATTGTGAGAGGATTGCTTAATAAGATTAAGGATATTGCTAAAAAGCACAGCTTTTAATTAATAATTAATAGTTAATAATTGAAAAAAATAAAGACTTTCACACGAATTAACGCGAATTAAGACGAATTAACACGAATTAATTGCATGTTGAATCGCTGATTTGTTTAACTTGTTTAATTTGTAATTGTTGGTATTGGCTACGAAGCCTCTTTACTGGGATTGCGGATGCCCACATCCGTATTCATTTCCCTTCAGTCTCCTTGATGGAGATAGATTTAATACGGACGTGGGCTTCCGCAATCCCAGTAAGAAAGACCTCACACTTAAAATTCTTTCTTTTTCTTCTTCTTCAATTGCTAATTATTCTCACCAACTCCGCATAATCATCAATCTCCCCCATCTTCCCTTCAAAATCAGCATCATTCTGGTACAGAATCCCCTTAAATCCAGCTCCATAACCTGCTTCCACATCCAAAATTCTATCACCCAAAACAATAGTCTCTTGAGGATTGAGCGAGAACTTCTCTTTTAGATAGATAAACACAGCCGGATCAGGTTTTCGGGGGAAATTAGCATCGCCACCAATGCAATAAGTAAAAAGATTAGCTATGTTGTGTTGTGCCAAATGTTCCTGGAGGGATTTCTTACCACGATGGGTAATAATATAGTTCTTTCCACCCTGCTTTATAATCAAGTGTAGCACTTCTTCAACATGAGGAAATAAAGTTAGCTTGGCAACATCATAATTAACATATTCAGCAAGATACTCGGCAAATAATTCTTCATAACTTTTACCGCATTGTTCTGAAATATACTCTAAGGCATGACGCAACGTAATCTTAACCATTCTCATAATTTCTTTATATTCTATATTTATCTTATTCTGCTTAGCTACATTAAAAGTTGTCGTGGCTATGGCAGGATAAGTGTCCATAATCGTACCATCAAAATCCCAAATTATATTCTTTATGTGCAAGTTTTCTCCTTTATTTTTAAAATTCATAAATCATTGTTATCAAAAGTGGTACCAAGATGCTTAAGGTAACTCCGTTGAACATGGAAATTACAGCATTCTTTTTATCAGTATGTTTCAGAATAACAGCTAAAGTGGTATCCATAGAAGTAGCTCCGGCAGAGGCAATCGGAGCAAACCGTCCGAAGAGTTTCACAATCAGGGGTGTTAAGACTAAAGTCGAAATTTCGCGTACCACATTGCTGATTAAGGCAATTGCTCCAATCTCTTTAAATCCATATTGGGAAATCATCAGACTTGATAAGCTGTAATACCCTAAACCTGCTCCTAGCCCTAAGCTATGTTGAAAGGTAATGTCTTGATAGAATAATCCTAACACGGCAGCTCCACCCAAGCTTCCCAAGGTGATTAAGAGAGGAAGCAAGAAGAGTTTGAGATGATATTGCTTAATGATTTTCAGCACCCCTTCCGAGCGGGAAATAGTGATGCCTATCCCAAACACTAGGAAGTAGAGGAGGTATTTAGAAGTCTCGTCAATATTAACAAAGCTAGGAATCAGATTAAAGTATCCCAAGACAATGCCGATTATGAAGACAGTAAGTAGCTTTAATGACTGTAACACTAATCTTTACCTTTTCCAAAAATCAGATAGAGTGGAGTTATTAACAAAATGCTCCCTAATCCGGACGCAAAGGCAAAGAGCACGCCTTTAATGCCTATTTTTCCTATATTACTGACTATTTCTGAATTATTCCCTATGGAAATACCCAGAAAGAGTAAAAGTAAGTAAAGACTTATTGTGGTCAATGTTTCACTGTATTTAAATATTTTAAACTGCTTTTTAAATATGATTCCTGTTAAAACCCCAAGAAAGAAAATTGCGATAACTATCATTTTATTTGCCTTTTACATCTTCTATTTTTAAAATTTAATAAATATTACTTTACAAATCTTGTCAATTAGCTTTTTAGTGAATATTAAAATATAAAACAAAATTAAGAGAAATTATGAACATATACTTATTTATAAAAGCATTTATTATTGGCATGATAACATCGATGCCTTCAGGTCCGATTACTTTCTATGCTCTTCATCGAATTATGGAGAGGGGCAGGAAAAATGGCTTAGCAGCAGGTTTCGGTAGTGCAGCAGCGGACACCATATTTGCCTTAATGGCTTCTTTGGGGGTTATGCAGATTGATGAGTTTTTACAAAATCATAATTTTGTTGTGAGAATTATCAGTGCCTCAGTACTAACGCTGTTGGGGCTAAGAATTCTTTTACGGAAACATGTTGATAAACCCCAGAAACCTCCAAAACTTCATCATGAGTTCTTAAACACTTTCTTTGTTGCGATTATCAACCCTCCCACAATTTTTGTTTTCTTACAAATATTTATTCTCTTTCATATTATAGTCGATCCCGACCATAAAACAATAGATATCATTACTGTTGTTGGTGGGATTATGTTAGGTTCTGTTACCTGGTGGATATTAATGTCTTATATTGTTGGTCGCTTTAAAAAGCTGGTCTCCGGTAAGTTCCAAATAATCATTGGCAAAGCTTCAGGTGTGATGATGATTGGAATGGCATTGATAGCTATGATTGGAATGTGTAAAAACAATTAGCAATCAATGTCCCCTACTATAATAGTGGACTAGTAAATATTTAACTAGGAGCTATAAATTGTTAAAGCAAAAAAAAGTGGTACACACAAGTCGTTAACTTGTTCTTCCCTCCTTTTTTCTCTTTTTCCTTGACACAAATAGGCTTTTTCATCTCTGATACAATAGATTAATATAGAATAACTTAACGGAGATAAACCTATGCTTACCAGTAGCGAAATAAGAGCTCAATTTATAGATTTCTTTAAGAATAGACAACATACATTTGTGAAGTCGGCACCTGTGGTTCCGCAAGACGACCCAACCCTACTTTTTATCAATGCAGGAATGAACCAATTCAAAGACATCTTTTTAGACAAAGTCGAACCTACATTCTTACGGGCTGTGAATTCACAAAAGTGTATTCGTGCCGGTGGAAAGCACAATGATCTTGATGAAGTGGGGAGAGATGGCTATCATCATACTTTCTTTGAAATGTTGGGGAATTGGTCTTTTGGCGATTATTATAAGAAAGAAGCTATAACCTGGGCTTGGGAATTGCTGACAGAAGTGTGGAAACTGGATAAATCAAAGCTTCATGCAACTGTTCATACCAGCGATCAGGAAGCCTATGAATTATGGAAAGAACTCACCGATATAGATCCTTCGCATATTACATATCATGGAGATAAAGACAACTTTTGGGAAATGGGTGAAACCGGACCGTGCGGACCCTGCTCCGAGCTTCATTATGATAGAGGAACCGACTTCTGTGGAGTTTCAGGTGAGCATAATTGCATAGTGAATGGTGATTGTCATAGATATATGGAGATTTGGAATCTGGTCTTTATGCAATATTATCGCGAAACAGATGGTTCGTTGACTTCTCTAAAAAAGCGACATGTTGATACCGGTTCCGGATTTGAAAGAATCTGCCAACTTCTCCAAGGAAAAGATTCTAATTACCACACTGATCTTTTCATGCCTATTATTGAAGAGATTGCTAAAATCTCTAAAACACCGTATGACTCTGAAACTTCAGTTGCTCACAGAGTGATTGCTGACCATATCAGATGCCTCACTTTTGCTCTTGGAGATGGTGGCATGCCGTCTAATGAGGGAAGAGGATATGTGCTTAGAAGAATCTTGCGACGTGCTGCTCGCTATGGCAGACAAATTAATCTTAAAGAACCATTTTTATACAAATTAGTTGATGTCGTAATCGCCGTCATGGGTGAACATTTTACAGAGTTAGCTGACAAAAGAGACTACATCATCATGATTATTAAAGCTGAAGAAGAGAGGTTTAACCTTACTTTAGATAAGGGCTTAGAGAAATTTGAAGAGATTGTTAATTCTATTAAGCAGAAAACTATCCCTGGAATCGAAGCTTTTATTCTCTATGATACTTTTGGTTTTCCTCTCGACTTAACCAGTATTATTGCGGAAGAGAGAGGCTTGATCGTCGATTTAAAGGGTTTTGAACAAGCTATGCAGGAACAAAAAGAGAGAGCACGCCAAAGCTCTAAATTCGTGATGGATACAGATGAGATTAAGTGGGAAGTTTTCCACGATTCAAAAGAAACAGAATTCTTAGGGTATGATGCCTTAATAACTGATAGTAAAATACTTCGTTACTCTTTAAATGATGATAACTTAGTTAAAGTTGTACTTGATAAAACACCTTTCTATGCTGAATCAGGCGGACAAGTTGGTGATAAAGGTGCAATTTCGGGTGATACCTTCTTAATTAAGATTTATGATGTAAGAAAAGTAAATGGATTGTGGATTCATCTGGGAAAACTGATTACCGGAGAGATCACTGCAGATGAAGTCAAAGCTGTTGTTACAGATAGCGTTAGAAGAGATGTAGCTTCTAATCACACTGCAACTCATCTTCTTCATTCAGCTCTTAGAAAAGTGCTTGGTTCTCATGTTCAACAAAAAGGTTCATTAGTTGAAGCTAAAGGTCTTCGCTTTGATTTTACTCACTTTAGTGGACTTACTCCGGAAGAGCTTGTGCATGTTGAAAATATTGTTAATTTGCAAATTAGAAATAACGCAAGTTTAACTGTTTCAGTAAAAACATTAGAAGATGCACGTAAAGACGGGGCAATGGCTCTGTTTGGAGAGAAGTATGGCGATGAAGTTAGAGTCGTCTCTATTTCTGAATTCTCGCAGGAGCTATGTGGAGGAACTCATGTGCATGCTACCGGAGAAATCGGGATGTTTAAGATTCTTTCTGAAGCATCATCAGCAGCCGGGATTCGCCGTATTGAAGCAATTACAGGCTCTCAAGTAATGGAATATCTTAGAGAAAAAGAGCAGAAATTGGATTTTCTCAAAAACACCCTTGGTGCCAATGATAAGAATTTGGAAGAGAAACTGGAAAAGCTTTTTGAAGATAATAAAAAACTAGCACGCGAATTAGAAGAGATTAAAGCTAAACAAAGTTCAGCCTTGGCTAGTTACTTGATTGAAAGAGCCAAGATATTTGCAGATTTTAAGCTGGTAATCAGTGAAGTAGAAGTAGATAATGCTAACGATTTAAGAATTTTGGGAGACCAACTTAAAGATAAAATTAAAACCGGAATTGGCGTACTTTTTGCAAGAATAGAAGGTAAGGTCTCAATATTAGTGATAGTAACTCCTGACTTATCCAAACAATATCACGCAGGAAAGATAGTAGGGCGACTTGCTTCAATAGTTGATGGGAAAGGTGGTGGACGACCAGATTCAGCTATGGCGGGTGGCAGAGACATTAGTAAAATAGCAGAAGCCCTAAACTCTGTAAGAGAGATTGTCTCTAATTTCAAAAATGGTTCAAAATAGAAGATTAAACTAACTGAAATCATAAATTTATGAAAATTCAAGCTTTTGTAAATAATTTATTTGACAGTTTTATAACTAAGGATGAACATATAACACATGAACAGTATTAAAACAAATGGTAGAGCAAATATATTAATTGTGGATGATGAGATTGTCATTCAGAAACTTTTCTCAGACTTTCTTGCTAATAGCAAATTCTCTTTATTCTGTGCCTCAAACAATCAGGAGGCAAAGGAACTGCTTGCTTCAGAAATGATTGATATTATGCTGTTAGATATCTACATGGGAGAGGATTCAGGAATTGATTTAATTCCGGAGGCTAAGAAAATATCCCCTGAAACTGAAATTATTGTCATCTCCGGAACATCAAAAATAACCGATGCTATTGAGACAATGAAGTTCGGGATTACTGACTTTTTACTCAAACCTATTAGAAAGAATGAGCTATTAAAAATTATCGATAGAATTATGGGTAGTAGAAATAACTATACCATCTTATCGGAAGAAGACTCTGTTTATATTGGTGAAAGTAAAGTAATGAAAGAACTTTTTGGAAGAATAAAAGTTATTGCTCCAACCAACTTAAATGTCCTGATTATCGGCAAAAGTGGAACCGGAAAAGAGATGTTTGCTAAACAAATATATCAATATAGCAAAAGAGCTAATAGACCATTTGTGGCAGTTGATTGTGGAGCTATCCCTGAGGAGCTAATCGAACAAGAATTCTTTGGCAGCGTGAAAGGAGCATTTCCCGGGGCTACAGGTTTTAAAGGTAAATTTGAATTAGCCCAAAAAGGAACTATTCTTTTAGATGAAATCGCTAACCTGCCTCTAACATTTCAAACAAAACTAACTACAGCAATTAAAGAGAAGAAGTTTTATCCGCTAGGAAGTAATAAAGAAGTATCGTTTGATTTTCGTATTATTGCTACATCGACCATAGATTGCGATTCATTGATAAAAAAGAGTGCTTTCAGAGAGGACCTTCTATATCGTTTAAATGAAGTAGCTATTGAAATTCCGGATTTAAATGAGAGAGATGAGGATTTTGAAAAGTTGGCTCTCTTCTTTATCAATAAAGCCAATAAAGAGCTTAATAAAAAAGTAACCGGCATAACAAAAGAGGCTATTAACCTGCTTAAAACCAATTGTTGGAAAGGTAATGTCCGGGAGTTTAAGCATGTGATTTTTACAGCTACTCTGTATAGTCTTGGCACTTTAATCAGACCTGAACATCTGACGATTAGGCATAGTGAGATTGAGAAAAACTCAATTCCTAATTTTGATCTTGGATTTCATAAATTGCTTAAAGAGACAGAGAAGAGTATTATCTTAGAAGCTCTTGACCGGTGTAATTGGAATAAAACTGAAGTTGCTAAGGAGTTGAAAATTAATCGTAAGACTCTTTACAGGAAAATAGCAGAATTGAATATTAATGAGGTATGAAAAGCAATTAGCAATGAGCAATTAGCAATTGAAGAAAGAAGAGAAAGAGATCTATCCACGGATTACACGAATTACACAAAGAAGAAAAAGAAAGAAAGAAGAGAAAGAATCCTTAACACAGAGTTTAAAAAGAGAGTTTAAGAGGAAGTACACAGCGTTTTATGAGGAAGAATGAAGAATTGGTCTGCTGATTATAAACTGAAACCAAACCTCTTAAATCCCAAAGGGATGGTATATATCAACAAGGGGGGGCAAACCCCTTGTAACCAGAAATTAGACAATAACCCTGAAAGGGTGACATAGAATAAAATCATAAAATAATTTTACTGCTTTTCTATTAAACCCTTTCAGGGTTATTGTTTGTTTTGGCATCTATACCCGGGGTTAATCCTTGAATACAAGGATTCAACCACCGGGCTAAACTATTTATCCCAAAAGGGGATTTAGGAGGTCTCGCAACTGGCATCAACCGATTAAACGATTAAACAAATCAACAATTCAACATGCATTTAACTTCGTGAAATTCGTTTTAATTCGTGCAAATTCGTGTGAAAGGTCTTTTGAATTAATTATTCATTATTAATTATTAATTTCTTTCCAACCTCATATAAACCACTTTTCCATTAATATCATACTCCATCATCTCTGCATTAGTAGCTTCTCTATGAAAAGCATCAGTCAGCGTATCAGAAGCAATGAAATCAGCGAAAGTAGTGAATACTTCAGCAATATCATCATCAGCATAATAGAACACTTCAATTCTATCCATAATATCAAAATCATTCTCTTTACGGGTGAATTGGATTCTATTATTAAGTTCGCGAGCATAACCTTCTTTGATCAGTTCGGGAGTGAGCTTAGTATCAAGAGCTACCCACATATCGCGTTGAGATTCAAAGGTATAGCCCTCTCTTTGCTGAATAGAAATAGCCACATCTTCTTCTGTGATAGTAAAGATTTCATCTTTGATTTTCAAATCATAGCTTTCACCATTGTTAAAAGCTGAGATTATCAGAGCTACATCTTCATTGGGAAGAGCATTAGCGATTAGCTTCATATTCTTGCCAAACTTAGGTCCCATCACCTTGAAATTAGGCTTCATATCATAATGCACAAAATCATCATCACGCGAAATATACTTAATCTCTTTGATATTAATCTCTTCGACTAACAAATCTGTCATTCTTTCAACCACATCTTGAGTGGAAGCAGGCACAAAGATAGTCTGCAAGGTTTGGCGTACTTTTATTTGACAACTGTTTCTGGCAGAACGTCCTAAGCCAACCAAAGTTATAATAGTCTGCATCTCTGCTTCTAACTTGGTATCAATCACAGCTTCATCCCAAACAGGATATTCTTCTAAATGCACAGATTCTTTGCCTGTCAAATTAGTATAAATATCTTCAGCCATATAAGGTGCGAACGGAGCAATTAGCTTAGCAACTGTTTCTAAGACAAAGTTTAGCGTCATATACGCATCTTTCTTATCTTGGTCCAGTTCAAACGACCAGAATCTTCTTCTGGAGCGTCTGACATACCAATTGGAAACTTCATCCAACACAAATTCCTGAATAGCCCTGACACTTTTGGTAAAGTCATAACTATCATTATATTCAGTAACATCTTTGATTAAAGTGTTGGTTCTGGAGATAATCCATCTATCGATTTCAGCAGTTTTATTCTGACTAAACTCATGTTCAGCAGCATTAAATTTATCAATATTAGCATAGGTAGTATAGAATGAATAAACATTCTTGAGAGTACCCATGAACTTACCAAGAATCTCAGCCACGCCTTTTTCATTGAATTTAGTAGGAATCCACGGAGGGCTGACATAGAGAAGATACCAGCGAATCACATCAGCACCATATTGGTTCATGAGTGCAAACGGATCAGCTGTATTTCCCTTAGTTTTACTCATTTTGATACCGTTAGCATCAAGAATCAAATCATTTACTAACACATTCTTGAAAGGTGATTTACCCTTCAAAATAGTGGAAATAGCAAGTAGCGAGTAGAACCAACCACGAGTCTGATCTATTCCTTCCGAGATAAAGTCAGCAGGGAAGAGTTCACTTTCAAATCTATCTTTATTCTCAAATGGATAGTGCCATTGAGCAAAAGGCATAGCACCGGAATCGAACCAGCAATCTATTACTTCCGGGGTTCTCTGCATATCAGCACCGCAAGTACATTTAAGCTGAATATCATCAACATAAGGTCTGTGCAATTCTATATCTGCAGGTACTTGGGTACCATCTTTGTAGTAACCTCTCTCTCTTAGTTCTTCAATAGAGCCAACAGAATCTAATTTACCGCAATCAGCACACACCCAAACATTTAGCGGGGTTCCCCAGAATCTATCACGCGATAAAGCCCAATCTATATTATTCTTAAGCCATTCGCCAAATCTTTTCTCACCCACAAAGCTCGGATACCAATTAATAGCTGCATTATTCGCCATTAACTCTTCTTTAAAATCAGAAGTTCTAATGAACCAACTCTCTCTCCCGTAATATATTAGAGGAGAAGTACAACGCCAGCAATGTGGATAGCTGTGGTTAATCTGTTCTCTTCTATAAAGAACACCACGCTCAGTCATATCTCTGATAATCCCCTTGTCAGCATCTTTCACAAAGATACCTTTCCAAGGTTCTACAGCAGCAATGAACTTTCCTTCACCATCAACTAAATTAATAAAAGGCAATTTATATTTCATTCCGATATTATAGTCATCAGCACCAAAAGCAGGCGCCGTATGCACCACACCGGTTCCATCATCCATAGTTACATAATCAGCAAGACCGATATACCAGCCATCTTCTTCAACATCAAGAAAATCATAAAGTCGCTCGTAACGCTTATGTTCCAAATCCTTACCTAAATACTCTTCTACTATTTCGTACTCTTCAGTAAGCACGGAAAGTCTTGCTTTAGCAAGAATCAAATTCTCCTTAGTCTCGGTTAAAAGAACCTTCACATAGATCGCTTTAGGATTTACGACCAGAGCTGCATTAGAGAGAAGAGTCCACGGAGTTGTTGTCCAAGCTAAGAAATAAGTGTTAGCCGAATCTGCAACTTTGAACTTAATATAGACAGATGGATCGTTCACATCTTTATAACCCTGAGCAACTTCATGAGAAGATAAGGGGGTTCCACATTTAGGGCAGTAAGGCACAATCTTATGACCTTTATAGAGTAAATCACGTTTAAAGAAGTCATTTAAAATCCACCAAACAGTCTCGATATAGTTGTTATCCAAAGTGATATAAGGATTATCCATATCTACCCAATAGCCCATCTGCTCTGTCATTTCTCGCCATTGGCTTTCATAAGTAAAGACAGATTCTCTACATTTCTTGTTAAATGGCTCAATACCATACGCTTCTATAGCCGGCTTGCCATCTAAACCAAGACTCTTTTCCACTTCAATCTCGACAGGAAGTCCGTGTGTATCCCAACCTGCTTTTCGCTTAACCTGAAAACCACGCATGGTCTTATAACGACAAACAGAATCCTTTAAGGTTCTTGCCATGACATGATGAATGCCCGGCTTTCCATTAGCAGTTGGAGGTCCTTCATAGAAGACAAACTGCTCGGCTCCCTCACGATTATCTATACTTTTATTATGCGTATTATTCTGATGCCAATATTTCCTGACTCTCTCTTCCAACAGAGCAGGTGACTCTTTTAAATCAATACTTTTATACATCTGTTATCCTTTATTCTAATCTAATTTATTTAATAATTACTTTTCTGCTTCCGGTGAATCTGCACCCTCTTCTTCTTCATCTTCAAAGAATTCTTCGTAATGCTCATTCAAATCTTCATTTGCCAGAACATACTGTCTCCACTCTTCTGTAGCCTTTTCTGCATCAACACATTTATGGCAAATTACTACCATGTTTTGTTGATTTACTCCAATATAGCCCCTATCATAACACACTTTGCAGCTTTTTCTCTTGCGTGCTGATAGGACTATCTCCTTTGCCTTTTCTAAATGTTTGTCATCTAATCTATACATGTTTTCTTCCTCTTATGACTGTAAAATTATAGTTTGTCTCAAATTAATATAAGGGGGATATTTAGGCAATATCTTTTTTAATTAATAATTAATAATTAATGATTAATAATGAATAATTGAAGAAAAAGAGAGAAGGAGGAACTTTTATATGAATTTACGACTGTAGAGACGCAACATTTTGCGTCTATCAAAGGTGGGTGCCGGATTTCGGCGAGGTGAGGTTTTAATTTCAAAATCAATACTATTAAATACTGCTTCTAAACTGGTCGAATTCGACGGGTTTAAAACTCTAATTATTCAAACTTTTAAATTGTTCATTGCTTGTCAAGTCCTGATATAGTTACCCATGTTTTTTATGTATTTCATATTGATGGATAACTTATTTAAATTACCCACATTCCACATTACTACTACTGTTG
>JBAYZI010000036.1:0-20830 GCA_041672585.1 Cloacimonadales bacterium (SeqCode)
GAGAGAATTATATCTACCTTAGAAACTATTGGGGTTGAATTTGATGAAGGACCAATCCAAGGTGGTGCGTATGGACCTTATGTGCAGTCTGAAAGATTAGATATTTACAATAAGTATATTAATGAACTAATAGAGAAAGGTTTTGCTTACCACTGTTTCTGTGATAAAGAGACTTTAGATGAGATGAGAGCTGCTCAGATGGAACGCAAGGAAGACCCGAAATATGATAGACGCTGTCTTAATCTTTCTAAAGAGGAAATTCAGACTCGGATTAATAGGGGAGATTCTTTTGTCATTAGGTTAAGAATGCCTGATGATAGAATATTCTCTTTTGATGATGCTATACGTGGAGTTGTGGAAATTAACTCCAATCAGGTTGATGACCAAGTAATATTGAAGTCTGATGGTTTCCCTACTTATCATCTGGCTGCGTGTGTTGATGACCACTTAATGGAAATTACGCATGTCTTCAGAGGTGAAGAGTGGATATCAAGCACTCCCAAGCATATTTGGCTTTATGAATGTTTCGGCTGGGAAGCTCCTAAATTTGTTCATTTACCTTTAATTATGAACACAGATCACTCTAAGTTAAGTAAGCGTAAAAATGATGTATCTGTGGAAAATTATCTACAAAAGGGCTATCCTGTTGCTTCGATTATTAATTATATTGCTCTAATCGGTTGGCATACTTCTGATGATCGTGAGTTCTTTACTTTAGATGAGTTATGCCAAGAATTCAGTTTAGAAAGAGTGAATAATGCTAATGGTGTCTTTGATATCGTAAAGTTGAATTGGATGGCAGGCATGTACATTCGCGAGATGAGCAATGAAGATTTAGCAGAGAAGTGTCGTCCGGCTTTTATTGAAGCAGGATATGATGTTAGTGATGAACGAAAATTCTTAGCTGTTATTGAGAACGCTAAAGATAGAATTTTCTGTTATCCTCAAGCTGTGGAGCATTCTGCCATGTTCTATACTGATTTTGTACTTAGTGAAGAAGATAAGGCTATTCTGGCTGAAGATGATTCTCAAACAGTCTTGAAGTATTTCATTGCTAATGCTGAAAAAATAGCTTGGGATGATCATGATAAGTTAGCACAATTCATCAAAGATGGAGCAAAAGCAATTGGGATTAAAGGTAAAAAGTATTTCTTCCCACTTAGAATCTCTCTGTTTGGAAGCAGTCATGGACCTGACATTCCAAAACTATTTGCAATCCTTGGTAAAGAAGAGAGTTTGAAGAGATTTAATTCTGCTTTGAACAATTAAGCTAGATACTGGAAACTAGTTTGCATAGTATAAATATAAAAAGAAAAATATAGGAGATAAATATGAGCTATGTCAAGAAGTTAGAAGGTCAAAAAGTAATCTTTACTCCGGTTGATTACTCCGATGTGAAGAAATACACGCCTTGGTATAACGATTTTGAAGTTGGTTTCTTTCTGGGAACACAAGATAGGATTGTTACAGAAGAAGATCAGGTTACCTATTTAGAAAAGTTGTCTCAAAACGGATATCTTTTCACAGTTTTAGATAAAGATACTAAAACTCCCATAGGTCATTGCGGTATTCATAGCATTGATTGGGTGAATAGAACAGGTGAAGTGTGGATGAATATTGGTAATAAGGGCTATTGGAATAAAGGCTTTGGTACAGAATCTACAACTCTTTTGCTTGCCTTTGCTTTTCATGTTTTGAACCTAAACAATGTTATGATAAAAGTTTTGGGGTGCAATCCTCGCGCAACTCATATTTTTGAAAAGGTTGGTTTTAAGCTTATCGGAAAAAGAAGAGAAGCTGTTACTGTAGCTTTTGAGAAGCATGATATGCTGTATTATGATATTGTGAGCAGTGATTTTACTTCACCAATTATTACAGATTTAATTAAAAAATACAAGAGTGCAGATAAAGACTTAAATAAGATTTCCTTCGGGTAGAGGTTAACTTGATAAATCAAATCAAAGGTCAAGACAAAGTTATCACTGCTTTGATGAGATCCAAAGAGAATGATAAAGTAGGGCAGAGTTATCTCTTTCATGGTCCTGACGGAGTCGGTAAACTAACTACTGCCTTCTATTTTGTCATGGCTCTTAACTGCACTAACCCGGAGGCAGGAACGCCTTGTGGGAAGTGCAATTCTTGCCAAAAGTTTAGAAATCTGTCTCATCCTGACCTAATTTATCTTTTTCCTACTCCTAATCTTAGACTGACAGAAGATGGCGAGATTAGAGATACTAGATATCAGAAAGAGTATCATGATTATATTGCCAGAAAGATAGAAACTCCTTGGAATGACTATGTTTTTTCTGTTTCTGCAGAAATCAGAATTGGAGCTATTCGATGGGTACAAAATAGATTAAGTCTCTCCAAAAATGAAGCAAGAAAAAGAGTTTGCATTATAGAAGATGCTGATAGAATGAATGTTAACACAGCTAATGCTTTTCTGAAAACCTTAGAAGAACCGCCTCAAGATACTGTGATTATTCTTACCACTTCCAAGCCTAACTCCTTGCTTCCTACTATTATATCGCGCTGCCAGAGAGTTGCCTTTAATAACCTTACCGCCACTACGATAGAACAGATTCTGCAAGAGAACTTTAAAGTAGATAGGGTAAAAGCAAAGACTTATGCCAGAATTGCGTATGGTAATGCGGAGAAAGCGATTCAACTTATTTCTGAAGATACAGACACTGGCAGAAATGTTGCTTTAAAGCTTTTTGAGTTTGCTTTGGAAAACAGTGATTTAGATTTCTTAGCCTTTCTCAATGAGTTAAAAGATGTAAAACAGAAGAAAATTCTCTTAAGTGTCTATTCTAATATTGTAATATTCTTAACTGATTTAATTTACCTGCAGGAAAATCCGGACTTGATAGTTAATATCGATTCAATTCCTCTTTTAGAGAAGATTTTGGAGCATAAAACAATTACTGCTATAGAGATTCATGCCCTAATCAACGAAGCAAAAGAGTTACCCAGAATGATAGAATTGAATGTTAATAACAACCTGATAGTAATTTATCTCTTCAATAAAGTGAAAAATATTATAAAAAGATAAGATTTATTTTTAAAAAACATAAGTATTTAATAAAAGTTGTAAAACGCTGAACTATGTTGGTTTACAGATGTTAAATGGTAATCATAAGTGCCAATATTAGCACTTAACTCATTAAATATCATCAAAATAGAAAAAAATATTTGACAAGATTACACAAAGGCTCTATAATTGGCATTGTATCGAATATAAATAAATCTCGGGAGGAAAAATGACAAGAGATGAAGTAATCGCAGGTGTTGCACAAAAATGTGAAACAAGTAAAAAATTGGCAAACGAAGTAGTTAATGCTTTCTTAGAACAGATTACAGAAGCACTAGCAGAAGGTGAAAGAGTATCCTTTGTTGGATTTGGTACTTTTGAAGTTAAACAAAGAGATGAAAGAAAAGGTATTAACCCTCAAACAAGAGAACAAATTCTTATTCCTGCTCGTAAGGTTCCGGTTTTCAAGGCTGGTAAAAAACTAAAAGAAGCAGTTAAGTAATTTAGTATCTTTAACAAATTTAACTCAGAGAGTATTGAAATGATACTCTCTTTTTTTATTAAGAAAAGAGTTTTTATTGACACTTATACTGGATTAATTAAAATGATTAAAAATCAAATAATGGACGGATTATGAGAAAAAAAACAATACTATCACTAGTCGCCTTTCTGTTTCTAATAGGGCTTCTTAATGCCAACAATGCCCATTTAATAATTCAAGTAGAGAATATGATTAAAACTAATGATACTTACTTTATCACTAAGTTTATTGAATCTAAGGTTGATTATAAGGGTTTAGGCTCGCTTTATCAAGAGTTGTTGGATTCATTATCAGTTCATGACAAGGATTTAGAGTACTCTGTGATCTTTGCCAAAGCAGGTGCCATATTTCTTTTAGATAAAGCTGATGAGCTACAGCGGGTGAATATCAAGATGTCAGAAAAATTAAAAATGAGTGCCTGTAAATTGTTAGATAAGTCTATTGCTAATGTTTATAGAGAGTGGCTGAATAAAACCAATAATGGTACATTTCTATTGAAAAATGCTTTAGATATGATGAAATTAAGCTCCAGAATCAATACTCAACTCAATAACGAGGTAATTGATATCTATAATAACTATCTCTCCTTTGGTGAACTATATTTAGCTATAGATGACTTTCCTTCAGCTCTTGAGTATTTTAGAGTTGCCAAAGAACTCTCTTCTCAATTAGCAACTCAAGAATATGCTGATATTGCTGATGTTTACATCTCCTTAGCAGAAAGCAATAGTTGCTTAGTTAAAGATGGGAACATTTTTGATTATGCTCAATTCATTAATAATTATAATGAATATTTAACTAAATTTAACTCTTATAAACAATTTGTTAATAACAAGCGTTTATTGAAAGGAGTTAAAGTTAATGAGTCGGCACAAGGGAAAATGGATGCAATGAATGTCAGCATAGAAGAATCACAAGAACGATTTAGCAGATTACTTAATTTGAACAATAGAATCTTTGGTGATTATAAAGTTATCCGGGAAGGATGAGAGAAAGATGATAGAATCAATAAGAGTTAATAAGAAACAAATTCAAATCATAGATCAAACTCTGTTGCCTCAAGAAGAGAAATATATTCATATCTTAGATTATAAAAGTATGATTGAAGCTATCAAGAAGCTAAGAATCAGGGGTGCTCCTGCAATAGGTATCGCCGGATTGGCTGCCTCGGCTTTAGCTTTAGATGAATTAAAACACAAAGCAAGCTGTAAGGAAGATTTGTTACTTGCTCTTGATGAGATAGAAAATGCTCGCCCCACTGCTGTAAATCTCTCTTATGCTATTAATGTAGCTCGCGATTTCGTCATGAACAATGCTTTCTCTCCGGATTCAGAATATCTCTGGGAGCAGACACTTCAGCTTATTTCAGAAGAAGAGAACTATTGTAGATTAATGGCTACCAATGGTGTGAAAGAGATATATCATGGGCAAGCTGAACTTAGGATTTTGACTCATTGTAATACCGGAAGCTTGGCAACTTATGGCGATGGCACAGCTCTTAGTGTGATAAAGGCGTTAGCCAAGAAAACTAAAGTGATTGTTTGGGCTGACGAGACAAGACCCTTGCTTCAGGGGGCTAGATTAACTATGTGGGAGCTGATGAAAGAAGGAATTGAGTGTTATCTCATCTCTGACTCCATGGCTGCTCACACAATCAAAACAAAGCACATAGACTTAATTATTACCGGTGCTGATAGAATCACCACGAATGGCGATTCAGCTAATAAGATTGGTACGCTGGGCTTATCAATCTTAGCCGATTACTATAAAATCCCCTTCTATATTGTTGCTCCATCGACAACAATAGATAGAAACTTAACACGCGGTGAAGAGATTATCATTGAAGAACGCGAGGCAGATGAGCTGAGATGTATTAAGGGTATTTCAGTAGCTCCTGCCAAATGCCAAGTATTTAATCCGGCATTTGATGTTGTTGATAATCAGCATATTACCGCAATAATTACAGATAGAGGAGTGTTTAAACAACCTTATGACTTTAGATGAAACCAATATAAACCAAGCAGCTAATCTTCTCTTGCAGGCAAAGCACGTAATTGTCTTTACCGGAGCTGGTATTTCTGTCAGTAGCGGAATACCTTCTTTCAGAGGAGAAAATGGGATTTGGAACAGATATAATCCCCAAGTATTGGAATTATCCAACTACTATAGAAACCCTGAACCGTGCTGGAAAGTAATTAAAGAGATATTCTTTGATTCGATGCAGGATGTAAAAGCTAATCCTAGTCATTTTGCCATAACAGAGTTGCAGAAAATGGGTTTGGTTCAGAACATTTTCACCCAAAATATTGATAATTTACACCAGGCTGCAGGTTCTGATCATGTCTATGAGTTTCATGGCAATACCAGATCTTTTGTTTGTAGAAAATGTAAGCATAAATATGATATCAGTGAAGTTGATCTTGATGCCAAGTATCCGCTCTGCCTTAATTGTTCTGGTTTGTTGAAACCTGACTTTATCTTCTTTTCTGAATCGTTACCGTCAGGAGTTTTGGAAAAAGCTTATCAAGAAGCAGAACTAGCCGACTTAGTTATCATTGTCGGTTGTTCCGGAGAAGTGTTTCCTGCTAATCAAATACCTTTGATTGCCAAACAGTGTGGAGCTAAGATTGTTGATATTAATCCACAATCGACTCTTTTTTCAGATCAGATTTGTGACGTGAAAATTACAGCGAAGTCTGAGCTTGCTCTTCCAAAATTAGTAGAAACTGTTAAAAAACTAAAAGGAGAAACAGTTTAATGCCTAAACTAAGCTGGATATTATTAGCCTTAATGTTAACATTTACAGTGATTCATAGCACTACAGTAGAAGAACTAGAACAAAGATTCACCGAGATCAAAGGTTCTTATCGTGGCGGGAAAATTACTTTAGATTTCACGATTTCTGAAGGTATCTTATGTGATAGCATAGTGGTTTATCGCAACTATAATGCCTTTGAAATACCTGTAGATCTCTATAAATTACCAATTAGCAGATATGTAGCCTATGCTACCAATACTTTTACAGATACTAAGCTTGCTGATAACATAGATTACTATTATCGTGCAGTTTGTTACTTTAATGGTGAACCATGGGCAATTAGTAAAAATGCCCAAGTGTCAGTTCCTGCTAAAAAACTAGATGTTGGCGAGCTTACCTATAAAGATGTTCATATTGAAATTGATAAGCTTAATTATCAGTTAAGTTTAGTTGCTGATAAAGATGTAGTCTTGAAGAAGTATCCTCTCGTTATGGGGGAGAATCCTTTTACCAGGAAAATAATGCGGGATTGGGTTTCCAGTCCGGAAGGTATCTACAGTGTTGTTTATATTCTCAAGAATGCTACAAATTACAAAGCCTTTGATGTTGATTATCCTAATGCTATTGACCGGGTTCGCTATGAAACAGCTAAAGATTTAGAATTAATTCCCCAAAAAGAAGTTATCGGCGGCGATATTCAAATTCATGGTATGGGTATAAATACAAATTGGACTACAGGTAGTTTTGCTTTGCGAAACAGCGATATTGATGAGATTATTGATTCATATCTGGTTAGACCGGGAACCAAAATAATTATCACCGGCTACGAAATAACACCTCAAGATATCAGCTATTTAGACCGTTTTTGGACAAAAGCAGAGATTAAAATCATTCAAGATAAACTAAGAGTAAAAGGATATGATGTTTCTTCAGATGGCGTATTAGGTCCCAATAGCAGAAAACTATTAGGTAATTTCCAATTCAAAAATGGTTTAAAAGTTACCTGTCAGTTGGACAGAAAGACCTGTCAGAAAATTGGCTATATTCCTTATGATGTGAATCCTTAAAAAATAAATACCTTATTAACTTTTTTTGCTTATAATAGGTAATAATGAAAAACAATGATTACGAAACAATGAGAGAACATATGAAAGGCTTTTTACAGGGCTTGCTTTTTATCCTTGTGATAATAGTTATAATCCTATTTTTCCATTTTATTGGCTATATTGATAAGGCTAGGTCTCCTATTTTCTATGGAGAAGATAGTAGTGATATTGAGTTGTGGTCTGAAGATGATAAACGCTCTGGTGGAGGCAGAACCGGCAGTACGAAAGAAGCGGAGAATAGAAAAACTTATGAACAGAGAAAAACAGATTTTGGTTCCAAATCACTAAATCAGAAGGATAAGGATAAAGCAGCCAAAGAGCAGGCAGATGAAGAGAAAGCTGGCTTGAAACGAAGAGGAAAACTATAAACTTAAGACATGCAACCTAACCAATAAGGTCAATAACTAACTTGGTTAACAAAACATTTTCAACAGTATCTGTGGATTTTAACTTATAATCTGCATCGGTTAATAGATCAAAAATCCGACTCATTTTGATATTTCTATACGCATTAGCAAAACCGATATAATCTTTCTTAAACATAGAGTGTATTTCCTGAAGATGTCTAGCTTGAATTTCGCTACTACTTACTCCGTTTGCTTGTAAATACTTTACTCTCCAGATTATCTGGAAGAAACGGGTTAACATAACAATCAAAAGAATAGAGTTTTTCCCCTCTTCTGCTTCTAAATAGTTTTGTAAAATAAAGAGAGACTTCTGCATATTTCTGGCTCCTATAGCGTTTTGCAATTCAAATACTGAATTTGCCCGATTGTCTCCCATACACTTTTCCACATCCTGAGGGGTAATAGTTTTTCTATCTCCAATATAAATAAGTAGTTTTTCCAATTCATTGTAAGCAGTATAATAATCAGCTTCAATTTTTGAAGAGAAAAGAACAATGCTTTCTCTGGACGAGCTTATCCCCAATCTGCCCAGCTCAGCTTGAAGCCATCTTTCAATTTCCCAATAGCCCGCAGGTTGCTTTGTGTTGATGAAAACATAGTTAGCAAAAGCGCGATATACCTTTTTACGTGCATCAACAGTTTCGCTTTGAACAAGTAAAATAGAGGATTCAGGAATGTGTTTAAGATACTCGGAAACCTTAATCTTATCACTCTCTTTTAGATTCTCAAAACCTCTGACAACCACTACTTTATATTCAGAAAGAAAGGGAAACATATCGAGCTGTTCAATGATTTGCTCGCTGGAACACTCTTCTCCAAAAAGGTTGATTAAATCGAATTCCCTTCCCTCAATATTAGAATATTTATCAATCAGTTTTTTAATAATCTTGTCTGCCAGAAAGTGATCTTCTCCATGTAGGAAATAGATATTACTAAATTCATGATTATTAATAACGTTAAGAAATTGCTCTGAAGTGTATTTAATACTCATTTAAAATAAGATAAAAGCTATTGAAACTAAGGAGATTACCCAACAATAATAGGCAAAGTATTTTAGTTTTCTATTTTGAATAAGTCTAATTAAGAAGGCAATGACAACAAATCCGGAAACAAAAGCAGCAGCAGCACCGGCTAGATATTTAACCAGAAGAGTAGATTCAATAGCTTCAAAATTGCGTAAATCTAAAATAGCAGCACCCATTATGGCAGGAATACTCAATAAAAAAGAGAAACGAGCTGCATGTTCTCTTTTCATTTTACAGAACAATGAGGTAGCTATTGTGGTTCCGGAGCGCGATATTCCGGGGATAATGGCAATGGCTTGTCCTACACCGATAAGAATTGATTTCATGATCCCAATATTATTATCCTCTAACTCTCCATTAGGGATTTTATCAGAGAAGAAAATGATTACGCCGGTAACAGACAAAGCTATAGCCACAACAAGCGGCATTTGATAGATTGCTTCAAATTTGTCCTTAAAGGCAAGTCCTAACACGGCAGTAGCAATAGTTGCAATAAATAGGTAAGCTATAATCTTAAGGTTATTTATATCATGACGGCTTTTGTTTTTGGAGAAGATTTTAAAAGCAGAACCTACAAGTTCTAAAATGGTTTTGTGGAAATAGAGCAACACGGCAACTAAAGAACCGAGATGAACTATAATCTCAAAGCTGATTCCAGGTTGCTCAATGCCCCAAAAATGTTGAGCTAAAACTAAATGACCGGAACTCGAAACAGGCAAGAACTCTGTAAAGCCCTGTAGTATTCCAAGTAGTATTGATTCAAGTAATGACATATTTATTCCTTCTATTCTATTTTTGGCAACTCTGTGTTTAACAAATCAGTTACACTAACTATTCTAAATTGATTCTTGTCAATCAAAGAAATTAGTTTTTTAAGTTGTTCTACATCTTTATCAGTTTCAAACTTAATGATAATTGTGGGATATTTGTTTTTACTGACATAACTCGCAAGATTCTTTTTTGTAACCTGTTGATAAGATAGAGCCCAGGTAGATAAAACCTGTTTTCTTAATGCCAGTTCATAGCCTTTAGATTTGCTGGTAGTCATAGCATCAATATAGTAGAGTTGGTTGTCTTTACAGTAGTCAATAATGTGTTGCATAAAATCTGCTTCAGAAGTAGCAAAATCACCCCAGAAATGAGTAATCCCTTTAATGCCTTGTACCGGTTTTTTAAAAGCTGCAATTTGTTTCCCAATGTAATTCTTATCAAGAGGATTTTTGACCTTAATCTCTTTGATTCTACTCATTGCATTATGACCAGGATAAGATTCTAAGGGGATTGCCAGCATAGTTTCAATATTATTGGCAACTGCTAAAGCACTTAAACTATCACTGAACTTACAGTCTCCAACAAAGGCTAAAGTGAGATTGTTCTTTTTTATGAATTCTAAATTGTCTAAGATGATTTTTTGATTATCTCCCAATTCTGTTAAAATAACGGAAATCTCCTGTGATTGCTCCAAATCCGAATAGGGGGAGCTGTCATAAACTAATCTAATCACATATTCCAATGATTCATCTTGCGTGCGGAAGGTTAGCATTTGACCCAGCAGATAGTTTTTCCAATTAGCAAAAACTCTACCATCTATGAATTTACCGCCTGCTTTAACTAACTCTTGTTTGAGTATGATATTAGCATAGGTTAAATCTATAATCTCGCGATTTAATAAAAACCTGAGATATATTCTTCTCGGGTTAGATGTTGATTTATCTTCATCTCTAATCACATTAGTATAGATATTACTGCGTGAGCTTTTATTATTTTCATCATAGGGTACTTTTAAAGCATAGGCGACATCATAAACTACTTTCTCTAAAGAATCTATCTTGGCTGAATACCATGGGTGATATTCAGTGATATTCTCACTTGCAGGCTGTTCTTGCTGAGGTTGTTTCCCTGAAGAAGAGTTACAGCCGGTAAAGAAGAGTGAGAGCAGGAGAATAAGTAAAAGCATTTTAGAATTTGATATTTAGATTAAGCATGGGAGTAAAATCATTATTAATAGTTGAGTAGAGAGTAAAGTTATCGTTATTATTCTGATTTTTATATCTGATTAGCATATCAACAAAACTAAAGAGATGGTTAGCAACCATAACACCGGTAAAAATAGTAACATAATCTTGATTAAAATAGTATTCTTTTCTCAAGTCATTAAATTTATACCGATTATTCTTACTATCCCAACGCCAGGCATAATCATCAGAAATAGCATTATTATCAATATATTCTTGTTGTTTAACAGGATCTCCGGGGAAGGCTACAATTGCATGATTTAGCACACCTTGGTTATATCCGCCTGACTCATAATAGGAAGAGTTGTACCTGCCTATCATTCTTAAATAATCAACATCTGTGTGAGCATGATTAACATGAGCAAAATTCACAGCATAATCAATACTTTGGTTTTTCTTTATATCAGCTTCATTATTAAAATAGAATAAAGAAGTAACAATGGCAACTTCAAGTCCCAAATGGTAATAGCCTGCATTATTGGAAGTAGATAATTGTCCCCAGCCCGGTAATAACAGAGATTTTATAGGAGAAAAGCTATAGTTATTAGCCATAACCGGTAAGGCAAAAGTTATTACTACCAAGAGGATTATTAGTTTCTTAGAATTTATAGCCATAATTAATTGATACTCCTTGATTGATAATATCCGGTTGCAGATTAAGCGAATGTCTTTCTAAGAATCGTTCATTTTGGTTCTTAGTTTTAACTGCAGTTGAGATAGCACTATAAATATGATTAACAATAATTGAACCGATTACAAAGTTGCCATATTGTAAGTTCTTTTGCTTATCGGATCGGTATTTTCTGTACTTCTTTAAATTCTCTACAGATTCCCAATCCCAGGCTTGGTCTTCTGTAATTTGATAAGTAGCTACAAATTCATTATAACCTTCTGTGCCATAACCATAATAGTTCTGAGCATTCAAGCGGACATTCTCATTATAATCATCGCTGGTAATATGATTGCCGATTAGCTTAAAATAATCATCATTATTATTAGTAGAAACGCCTAAGACGCTATTAGCATAAATCTTAGATGATTTGCCATAATCAGAAGCAATTTTATCAAGGTGAAAGAAAGAGGTGATTAGGAATATTTCTCTAACCAGCGAGATAGAGCCTTTGGTGTAGTTTCTGGCATAGAAATCACCGGCTCCCGGTACAGCAGCAGACATTACGAAAGATAGTTTAGTAGATTTAAGTTTATCTGCTGATACTGCAAACACAGTCATCATCAGCAGACATATTATGAATAATTTCTTCACTTAGAACCTCTGAGTAAAAGAGAGCATAGGCGTAAATCTGTCATTTTTAGCAGTAGCGTAATAGTTTATTTTGAAGTTGCTTTGACTGATGTAGTCCTGATTATATCTTTTCACAGCTAAGCTGGCATCAACTGCAGAAACAAGGCGATTAAGTAGCATTCCATAGAGAAACAGATCTGCTTCGCTGTATTTATCTTCAGCATCAAAACGCATTTGGATATATTTAGCTCTCATTGCCGAGATAGCAGGATCAAAAGTAGTCCCATCACCATAATTAGGATTAACTACGTGATAGCCCAAAACTTTATGTTGCGGATCAGAAGCAGTTGTGCTCCACTGAACCACCGGATCAACATAGTTTGTAGGACTATTCATCGAACCATTTCCAGAATAGGCATATCTTTCATACCAGTCAGCCCAACCAAACACATACTTATCATACTTGGCAACATCTTCATAAAAGTGTTGAGTGTTCTTTTCATCTAATCTATAGAATCCTGATTTATCAGAAAAACAGTCATAAATGTCATGAGGATTTACATCAGAGATAAACTCTTGTACTACTTTTTGAAATTCTCTATTGTATCTGGGACCTTCATAAATCACTGCCTGAGTCTGTGGATCAAGTATTTGGATTGTCTCTTGATTCACATATCTCTCATAAGCTTTTTCTTGGTCTTTGGCGTCTTGACGATAGCTGACATAACCATAAATCATAGCACCTTCAAGAATGGGGAAGATATAGCCGACCCATCTTTTTGGGTTAACATAAACAGAGCCTGCACCCGGCAATACTACGGACATTGCAGCTGCTAATCTGGCACTTTTCTTTTGGTAATTAACTTGGATAACGCTATTATCTAATTCGAGATTATCTATTAATGGTTGTGCCATAATACCGAGCGAGATAATAGTTAAGATTATTAGTAGTATCTGTTTTTTCATAAATCCTCCTATTTTACAACAGCAAATTTAAAGCGTGTTGTTATTTCTTCTTTTAAAACACCAATATAGACACCTGAAGACATTTTGGAAGTATCAAGAATAGTATCTACATATTCTAAATTATTTGTTTCTATAGTTTGCTCGTTAACAAGTTTACCGGCAATATTATAGATTTTCAAGTTACAGCTATCTTTTATATTGAAGACCCTAATGGTTGCATCTGATTTAGCAACCGGATTGGGGAAAATATACGCAGATAGTTTTCCTGAAGTTTCAGCAGATGGATCACTTTTATGATGATAGGTAAAACAACGGTTCTGATTGTTATTAGTAACTTCCCACAGAATAGCTTCTTGATTGAACAGTTTGTTTGACCATTGAATAATAGCTGAATTTTGGTAATGATTAACCTGATATAAATGGTTGTTATTATCAGCTAAATCAGAAATTGAGAAGAAGCTTGCAAGTGCCGAATTAACAAGATTGAGAGATTTATCAATTTTGTTGTGGCTGATGCTGTAAGCAAGATAATTATCATTTTCCAAGGGTAAATAGATAGTTTTTCCATAGATCGGAATTTCCTCATTTTCAGCATCATTTTTAACTTTATCATTTAAATAAGCGTTATCAATTATCATCAAGTCTTTACCCGGAGTGAAGTTGTAATTATGCAAATCACGCGGGAAGTTAAGAAGTTGAGTACCATCTAAATAATTAGCATAAAGCTTAGTTCCGGAAGCAAATAACACATAAGGTGCTTGCTCATCATAGTTAATCGCCGGATTAGTACACGCAGCATCTAACTTATTTGAGTAATCATAGATAAGTGAGAAACTATTATTCTCAAATTGGTATAATCTGTGATTATCAGTCATGAAGATAAGCGACAATTTAGCACTATTAGAGTCTTGCTCTATGTAGTTCAATAAAAGTGGTTCATACTTTGAAATAGGTTCAGGAAGTGGGGAATAGCTGTTCGCCTCTATATCAATGATATTGCCTGAATCAAGAGCAAAAATTCTATCTTCAGAAGCAATAAGTTTTTCTGCTCTGATTTCATATTTAATTGCTCTAATATGAGCTGTTTGAATATCAAAATCAACTTTCAATAGTGAATTCATTAAAGGAACATAAAAGCTTTTATTAAACAAGATAGGTCTAAACTTAATTAGATCATCAAATTCTTGAAAATAGTGTTGGTCATGTTTGATAATATTAATTCTATTTTCTGAAAAGTAGATTAATTCATCATTACTATCATTGTCTAAATCACACTTCATGACAGGAAATGAAACTTCATTAACATCTGTGTTAACTGTTTGATTATCATTAAAACTTGAGTCCGAAGGATTATTATAGTAAAAATCAATACTATTGGCATAGATTAAAGCAATTTCAGGCAGCTTAGTTGTTGTGTTCAAAATGGGCGAAACAGCGAGAATTTTACGTTCGGAAGCAATAGCTGCAGTATGGTTCAAAATTGGTGAGCCATAGGAAAATCTCATAATACTGCCACTTTCTGAAACATTATAAAGACCTGAAGATGTGGGAATACCACTGGAGTCTGTTAAAGGTGGGAGCGAAGTAGCATTCAATTCTGTGTTATGAATTTCATTACCCCACTCGACAAAATATTGATTCCCGGAGATCTCTTCCAGAACAGGCTTATTTTTAAAGTAATATTCAAAAGCAGTACCACGCCACCAATAAGCATAGACATTTCCAATATCAGGAATGGCATCAGCTTCAATAATCTCAACACCTCTTCGGTTAATATGGGTATTTACATAGTTATTTTCAAAGTTAGAAACAAACTCGCCTTGGTCTGTATAATGCCCTTGATTATAGAGAACATCTTCATTTACTTTCCAGACTAAAAGACCACCACCGACAGCTCCTAACTCTTGAGAGAAGAAAGAGGGTAGCAAGTAGTCATATTCTAAAGTTGGCGTGTTATTATCATCATAATAAGGAGTTGGGTAAAGTGCTATTCTACCATCTAAAGCAGGAGCATAAGAAGTTCCTCCATCTCCATCAGGATCAACATTTCTGTTCTCTATAAGAATATATTCAGTAGGAGAAAGTTGAAGTTTGTAGATGTAGGTAGGAAAACTTTCGCTAAATCTTGTCTCAGCACAAGTGATTGGAATATCTGTTAAATCATCTAAACTCTCTATATCTTTAAGAATTCCTCTTGCTCGGAAATTATCCTCAAACATCAAAACTCGTGAGAAAGCACCGGGTAATCCTGGGATTAAGCCTTCTACGGAATAGAGATAATTATTGGATGGGTCTAAGATTAAGACTTCAGAACTTCCGCCTGAATCCATGATATCAAAAGAGCCAACCATGGGGTAATGACTATTAACAGCATAGAGATCAACTAAACCTAAGGAGTGTCCAAACTCATGAAACATCACTCCATTAAGAGCTCCATAGCCGGAGATTTGTGTTTCTCCACCATAGGTAACTTCTCTAATATCTTGAGTAATTGTTTCAGGAACATTACAAGCATGATCAATCATGAACTCGCCGTTATCAACAATAGCTTCTTTTCCCTCTGCTACTCTGATAAAGAAGGAAGGAATATCGCACGGAGTATCTGACATAACATCATGTTGCCAATCTGAACCGGCATGAATTATCATATAATGAGCATAATCAGAAAAGACAATCTCGGGTGATTCACGGTCTGCAGTCTCAAAGGATTCTTTAAAGTACTCTTCCATTTTCGATACGAATTGACTGCTCCCAACTCCATCAGGATTATAATAAGCCATGGAGTGTGGAAGTGTGTAGCAAGGTTTGTCTTTGGGGTAAATATCCCAATCTAATTCAAATCCACCTAAACTGGAAGCACTATAATAGTATTTCATTGCCAAAGCCATTTTATCATAGTATTCTTGATTATGGGGAGGTTTGGAAATATTAAAAGTGTAGTAATCAGGGACTTCTAATTGAAACTGACCATTTCCGGTGGTGAGTGGGTCGTCTATTATTTCTTCTTGAAAACCTACTAAAATAATCAGTAGCTTCTCATAATTGGCACGACTTCTCTTCTGTTCTGATGCTTTTTGAGAATCTTTTTTAATAGAACTTAAGTGTTGTTCCATCGGATGTTGTTTCTTTTGCCCAAAGTCTTGTTTTTGGGTGGTGATTACTGGGGCTTTAGAAAAGGCAAACTGGGGTATAATCCCCAGTATTACCACAAAGGCTAATAGTTTTAATCTATGCATATTTATCTATTTGTTTTAGTTCTAATTAAAATTCTAAGCTAAGGGAAAACAATTTATTGAAATCAACTAAATCTCCACCTTGTTGCATTGCGAAGTCTGCAGATACACGATAATTATTATTGAAGGTGTAATTAATACCTACACCAAATGAAGGACCCATTATGCTTCCTGCTTTATCATAAACATAACCACCTCTAAGAGATAATAGTTTCAGATAAGTGTATTCAGCACCAACATTATAGACGTAGTTATTATCGTTCCAATCGGAGAATAATCTCTTTAAAACAGCATCTTCATTGGCTAAAACTTTGTTAACATCAGCGTTGACTATAACATCTGTATAATCATCTGACCAAGCTAAGTAGGAAAGACCGGATCTAAAGTTTAGAGATAGAGGGTCTTTTTGTGAATTATTGACATAGGTAACATCAGGACCTAAGTTTTGAAGTGCTAAGCCCCAAGATAACTTACCTACATAAGGATTATCAATGTTAGCATACTTTAATAAATCCAGAGCTTTAACACCAAAGTCAAAAGCAAAAGTCATACCCACACCTTTATTATCAGAGTTACCTGTTCCAGGTCCTAATTCAGAGCGGATAAATTTGAAGTTTGAACCAATTCCCCAGTTGTCATTAACTTGATAACCATAAGAGAAGGCTAAAGCAATATCATAGCTACTAAATGTTCCCAAAACGTTTGAATCTGCGTCTGTATGGTCTTGGGTACCGGCGTTCATAAATTGAATAAAAGCACCGATGTTTCCAATTTCAGGAAAATATTGATTCCAGCTAAGGAATTCATAATACATATCATTAAGGCCTGCACCTTGGAACCAATTTGAGTGCATACCGGCTATTTGTGTTTTTCTATTAAAAGCCATGGCACCGGGATTCCAATATGTAGCATAGCCATCATCAGCTAAACCTACAAAGGCTTCTCCCATACCACTAGCACGTGAACCAGGAGCTATTAATAAGAATAATAGACCTTCTTCAGAAACAGCGTTGAGTAGAGAAGGAATTGCGACACATAGAATCAGCATTGCAATTACCATCTTATTTTTCATTTTAAACATTTATCCTCCAATGAATAATTTCGTATTTTAGTATATAAGGACACAATGATTGTTGTTTCCTCAACAACAATATAGGTACAAAATAAAAATAGTCAAGATAATTAGCAATTAATTTAGTATCTCTCTCCTAAAAAGTTAAATTTTATGGTACCGAAGGCCGGACTCGAACCGGCACGAGTGTTCACTCGGAGGATTTTGAATCCTCTGCGTCTACCATTTCACCACTCCGGCACTTTCTCCTATTTATAATAGCAGATTTTTATGTCAAGAAGAAATCATGTATAATATTAAAATAGTCAAATAAGCTGATATGCCAACTAACTATAATTATATTTTGCTATTGTTTAGGATACTTAAATAATTTACAAGTATTTCAATAGCAGTACTTATTAAAGTTGAATTATTTACATTTCTCAGGTCGAAAATTATCGAAAATGTTTCAGAATCTTCTATTCTGGCTGCGTGAATGGTCTGCTTAATCAGTTCAATCACCTTTTTCGAAGCAGGCTTAATCTTTTTAGGATATTCCATAACCATTTTCTTATTCTTAATCTGACAAGAGTGTAAACCAACTTTCTCTGCAATAAGCCTAAGTTCAAAATAGAGAATAGCATTTAATGCTTCAGTCGGCATTTTGCCAAACCGATCGACTAATTCTTCTTTTAAATCTTCAAAATCCTTAACCTCTTTAATATCTTTCATCCGACGGTAAAGATTAATTCTCTCTTTTTCATCAGAAATATAAGAATCAGGGAAATAGAAGTCTATTCGAATTTTCAGAGCTTCTAAGTTTTCTCGCTTTTCACTCTCTTCAAACAGATGTGTTTTATTTTTATCAATACTCTCCATTGCCTGTCTGAGAAGTCGGTTATAATAGTTAAAACCAACTGTTTTAATAGTCCCGGATTGCTTGGTTCCTAATAAGCTGCCAGCTCCTCTAATCTCCAAATCTCTTAAGGCTATTTGATAACCTGCTCCGAGATAATCATATTCAGTCAGAGCATTTAGTCGTTCGCGTGATTCTAAAGAGATGTTTTCCGGGATTAAGAAATAAGCATAAGCTCTACGCGTTCCTCTTCCTACTCTTCCTCTTATTTGATAAAGTTGAGCTAAACCGAAGTTATCAGCTCGATTAACTATCATAGTATTGGCATTAGGAATATCAATCCCGTTTTCGATAATAGTAGTGGAGATAAGTACATCGAATTTATGATGATAGAAGTCTATGATTAAAGTCTCCAACTCTTTGCCGGACATCTGTCCATGACCAATTCTGAACCTCACACCGGGTAGTAACTGCTCTAATCTGCCTGCCACGGCTTGAATAGTCGTAACTCTATTATGCAAGAAGAAACATTGTCCACCACGATCTACTTCGCGACGAATAGCATCTTTAATCACCTCTTCATCATAAGAAGAGACAATAGTTCGCACCGGCAATCTATCTTTCGGAGAAGTTTTAATCAGTGAAATATCCTTTAGCTTAGAAAGAGCCATACTTAAAGTGCGGGGAATAGGGGTTGCTGACATATAAAGAGTATCAACATTTGATTTCAGCTGCCTAATCTTCTCTTTTTGCCTCACCCCAAATCTGTGTTCTTCATCTACTATTAATAATCCTAATCTATCAAAGACAATATCTTTAGATAGTAATCTATGTGTCCCAATCGTAATATCAACCGAGCCTTCCGAAATATCTATAATATCTTGTTTTAATCTTCGTGGGGTCCTAAACCGTGATAACATGGCTATCTGCACAGGGTATTGAGCTAATCTTTCTCTAAAGACCATATAATGTTGTTCTGCAAGAAGAGTAGTAGGAACTAAAACCGCGACTTGGTAACCACTCATAACAGCTTTAAAAGCAGCTCTGATAGCAACTTCTGTCTTGCCAAAACCAACATCTCCACACAATAATCTCTCCATACTGATAGAAGACTCCATATCGTCTTTAATCTCTTGGGTAGTAGATAGTTGGTCAGCTGTCTCTTCATAAATAAAAGAGTTTTCCATCTCAAGTTGCCATGGTGTATCAGGCTCGTGAGCAATTCCCACTCTCATCTTTCTTTCCGCATAAAGGTCAATGATATCCTGAGCAATCAACTCAATTTGAGCTTTTGCCTTCTTCTTTTGATTACCCCAAGCTTTAGACCCGATTTTATGAATCTTAGGCTCCGCCCCTTCATCTGAAATATATTTGCTGACTAACTGAATCTGAAAGGTAGGGACATATATTTTATCACCTTCTGCGTAATTAAGCACTAGACAATCAATACTATTTCCATCAATCTGCATTCTTTGTAGTCCTTCGAAAATACCGATTCCGTGGTCAATATGCACGATATAATCACCATTATGGAGAGAATCATAATCGACTAATGCTTCACTTTTGGAGAAGCGCGCCCTCTGTTTTCTATTGCCAAATCTATTATAAATATCGTGATCCGTATAGATAATTAGTTTACTTTCGGGAAGGATAAATCCATTTGCCAGCACGCCAATAGTGAAGTCTATATGGTAATCCAAATTACCCAACAAGTCTCGCATTCTATTGCTCTGACTTTGATTATCAGATTGAATAATAATATGAAACTCTTTCTCAATAAACTCTTGCAAACTCTCTTCAAACTTAGCAAAGTCAGCATTAAACTTCTCAACATTGAGGTAGTTCACTCGTAGGTTTTTATCTGCTTCTATTATCTCCTGCTCACTATTTTGCAGAAAGATAGATTTATATGAACTCAGTTGTTTCTTCACATAATCATAATCTTGGAAAAGGGTTGTCGGTTGAGGCAAAACCGCATTCTTGTCTTTTCTTAATTTTCTCTGATAAAGTTGATTAGCCTCTGTGAACATCTCAATAGTGTCACCTTTAACATACTGAAATTCATTCCAAAAGATTAATAACTCGGTGGAGAAGTAATCTAAAAGAGTCTGAGATTGCTTATATAGAAGTGAAACATCTTGCTCAATTCCCTGATAGAATCCCTCTTCTGCCACTTTATTAATCATGGGAGAATCCGGCATGATATCATGCAAAGAAACTTCTCTGACCGGCAAGATTATAGTTGAATCTATTTTTAGTTTTTCAGATTTCTGGGATTGGGGAGAGAAATACCTGATGGTCTCAATTTCATCACCAAAGAACTCAATTCTTAAGGGCAAAGAGTGATTAGGCGAATAGACATCTATAATCCCGCCACGCTTGGCTGCTTCACCTACTTTCCCCACCTGAAACTCAATATTATAGCCTAAGCCTGATAGCTCTGAAATCAGGATATCCGGATCATATTCAGCACCAACTTTAAGTTTCTTGATGTTTTTAAAAAGTAGGGCAGAGGGCAATAAGTTTCTTACGAGTGTCCGGATTGAACAGATATACACATTAGGTTGCTGCGAATAAAGAATCTGGGATAACGCC
>JBAYZI010000037.1:0-20625 GCA_041672585.1 Cloacimonadales bacterium (SeqCode)
CTGTAAATGTTGTCGAATTCGGGAAAACGATTCCATCAACTCCACCGGGGGTTCCTTCATCACCATTAAAAGTGGTCCAAGGTGAGAAGCTTGTAGCAAAATCAGCATAGTTTTCAAAACTATCTGTAAATACTGATGATAATGAGCTACCGGAAAGGTTTATCGTGATATCACCACCGTTGGTGGTAATCACAAATGCCTGATTATCAGTGCCGTAATCTAAGGGCTCGTAGGTGAAACCAAATTCATGTATTTGCCCAGCCACGAGACTTATATCAAGATTGAGGTTGGTTTTAAACTCTGCATCACTAAGGTCCGTAACGGAGGTGATAGTTAATTCTCCACCTGTGGTATTAGAAATCTGGAAAATGTCGCCGGAGTAGGCAGCATCTCCTGGGGCAAATGAACCTGCAGCCCAAGATCTGATATTTAAAGCTGGTGTAGGTAGAGGATTAATCCATAAAAGAGGACCGGTTACTTGATCAATAATCCACGATCTGTTCTTATTTCTAACAACCGAACAATATGTTTCAAAAACGAAGTAATATTCACCGGGAGTGAGGTCATTTATGGTGTAAGCAAAGGTTTCTGCAATATTGCCAAGTGTAGCTTTTGTTGAAAAGTAAGTATATGGTCCTGTGGGACTTGTAGAATAACCAACCTTAATCTGTTCACCTTCGGGAGAGCTTCCTGCTCTTGCTTTAAATGTCAATTCAGGTGATGTGGCATCAACTACAACTTTTGCAGTTCGAAGTTTCTTTCCGCTTAGAATGGAGCCTTGACCGGTTTTATTATAACGCGCTGAATAAGAACCGGTAATGCTGTTAACTCCAGAACGACCAAATGTATTGTTAGTAACAGTCCAACCGTTAGGTGGGAAAGAAGCACTTTCGAAACCTTCGTAAAGGGCAGGAGCTCCCATAGAACCGGGTTGAATACCGACAACTGCTTGTTGGCTTTCATTATAATTATCTCCAGCGGGATTTAGATTACTTAGAGTAAAGTAACCATTATACGCACCATTCCAACCCCAGTTGATGTGAAAGCTGTTTGTCCCCTGGTAGCCATCAAGGATAAAGGCATGACCACCGACATTCCCTGCTCCACTGTAATAAACAGGGCGTCCATTATTGAGTTCACCTTCCATTAAGGTATTCCAGTTTTCTGTAGAATAAGCTGATCTCTCTTTTAAGGAAACGGACTCAGCATAGCGGAAATAATGAGTTAAGGCAAAGGGTACATCTGTGCTGAAAGAACTAGAAGCATTTGGTTTATAATCCATGTTCACAGCAACACCGGCATGGTAGCAAAGAGTGGCTACAGAATTATTGGTGTTGTTCACAGAATTTGGCATTCCGCCCCAGTTGTAGGTAGTATTACCAAAATCAGCAGTTTGCTCACCATACTCCGGATAGGTTACCGAAGTGTAAGAATTGGAGCCATTGCCAACAGCAGGGTAACGCCAGAATCTCATAATCTGTGAAATAGCAGTTGCTACACAACCTACCGGTGAATCCTCCGGACATAGTGCATTATAATATTCCCCTTGTCCCCAGGTAGAGGCAATGAGAGGATAAACAGCGCGGAAATTTCTGTTTGCTGTGAAACGACTTGCATTAACATTGTAGTTATTCCAAAGCTGAGTAATTTCAGAGTCGGCACTCATTCTTTGTGTAACAATCTCATGCATTTGATTGTTCCAGCTTTTTAACATGCCCTGAAGTTGAATAGGAATCTCATATTGATTCCAAGTGTTTTGTGTACTATATCCTATGATAGGTGTGGCAGAATTATCTGCAGAAATCAGCACAAAACCGGTAGGCTTTAAATTAACAACATATATATAATGGTTGGTATATCCGGAATCCAAGGCTTTAGTCTCGGCGACCTCATAGCTTGAATCCGTTCTTTCTGTAATAAAATTAAGAGCTACGCGGCTTGCCTCTCTCTTAGAAACAGGCGAAGCAAAGATACAGCTTGCTAAAATAAGTAAAAGTAGTATGAAAAAGATGTTTCTTTTCATGATTAATCCTTAAATAATTTAAATGTTACGTAAGACATTAGCGCATCCAACAATGTGGTACGACATAAATTTAATTTTGATGGGTAGTGGTTAAAGTTTATATGTTCCCAAATATTGGTGTACATTCTAACTTATTGTTTTACGGTTATTTGAGATATTTTGAGTTCTCGCTTCTTACAATTTATCTATGGTTTGATGACTGTTTACATTGTTTTGTATTTTCACTTTTACTGTCAAGCTCATTTTCTAATGCCATCCCTTTCGTAACGCATTTAAGTGCCTAATCTCTCCTCTTGCTGACAGCACTAAATGCAGACTAAATTAGTTGTCTATCATAAGCTTTGGTTATCTCATTACCAGGGTCAATATGGGTAAAAAAGGATAGAAAAAAGATGGAAAAGAAAACAAAAATAGGACAAAAAATAGGGTACCCGCAAGGGATACCCCTACAATCAAAATGATTATTAGTCTGTTGCCATGATTACGTAAAATGCATAAGGATAGTTTCCTAAGTCCGGATCAACAAACTCAGTCTGGGTCGTGGTTCCACAAAGATAAGTGAATGCACCATCAACATTAAAGCTACGGTACACATTGTAAGATGTGGCGTTCTGGACAGGCAACCACTGAATCTTGATTCCGGTGAGTGTTTTTTCCGTAGAAATAATAACCGGGGAATCGAGATGAGTGATGAGCGGATTCACAACCATAGTAGCAGATACTTCCATACTTGGATTGGCAAGATCATTAGAATTGATGGTGAGCAAAGCTTCGTAGCTACCAGCAGGCATATTTAGGGCAGAAAAATGACCTGTGATAAGCTGACTTTGTCCGGCAGAAATAGTTCCACTGAGTGGCTGTACGCTGAACCAGGAAATAGTCGGAATTGCTTGAGCAACTGTGAGTGTTCCTGAGAGAGTGTGAGGTTCCGAACCATAAACATCACCCACGATTTGGAAAGGTAAAGATATTGTTCCATTAAAAGAAGGGTTAATGCTAACATTGACTGTAGCTGTGGCGGTTTGGTTGCCGTTAATCACACCCCAGTTGTAAGATGAATTACCATACCAATCAATAGTGATACCGTTACCACTAGTAGGGGAAGGAACAAGATCTCCACCGCTACCACCCACGAAATTTGTAACGCTGTTGATAGTAATTCCGGTGGGGAAGGAGACGATAACATGCTTTAGCCACTCTATATCAGTGCTGGCGTTATAAACGGTAAATGTCCAGTTCTGGGTAGTTCCGGGGGAGTATTCACTTGCATTAAGAGTGAGAGTACTGCCGGTGATATTGCGATCTGCTTGGTTATTACTAAGTGTGATTTGTTCCGAGTTTCTGCTTAATTCTGAAGGTATGATTTGATAGGTGAGAATCTGACTTCCCGTATTAGTGATAGTGAAGCTCTGGGTCTCTTCATTCCCTACCTGTAAATTGGCAGAAAGAGTGGTGTTATCGACACTTATAGTCGGAGGAATGAAACCTGCACCTGTTACTGTAAGGTTCAGATTAGCGGTGTTTTCGGCATTACTGCTGATAACCACATTGCCGTTGTAAGCAGTGATTGCTGAGGGCGTAAAAGTAAGGTTGTAAGTCTTGCTGGTACCGGCATTGATACTGAAACTAAGCAAGTTTCGGGTCTCTTTGTTGGAATTGAGTGTTATCTCTTCTAACCGAGTTCGAGCCTGTGCCACTCCGTATCCGGTTGGAGTTGTGATTGTCCCAGTCAGAGTTTGGGTGCCACTATTTTGAATAGTGAATTGCTTGTTGCTAATAGTTCCCACAACCACATTTCCGTAAGAAAAGGTGTTAGGGTTAACTGAAATCAGGGATTGGTTAGGTAATAGAGAGAGTTTCAAATTGGGACGGTTGTTTGAAGTGCTTCCATTAGCAAAGACATTTATCTGGTTAGCAGAATCGCTGCGACCAAAACGGTAACCATTAGTTACGGTTGTGTATTCCGTGGTGCCTGATGAATTCCAACTCCCAATTAAGCCAAAAGCTGTATCGACCACAAGGTTGCTGGTTCCGTTCCACTGGAATGGTGTGGATAGTGTGAGCATGTTCCAACCTATTGATCCGGGCTGATAGGAGGAAGATGTCCAAACCGTGGTTAGTCCTGTAGAACTCCAATTCGCAGCATTAGTTGCACTGGTGTGTCCCATACGAACAACATAATTAGGCATTGCTTTATTTGGTAGTCCGGTTACATTGAAGCCTATCTGGCTAATGAAGATGGGTCCTACCACCCCAAGGGCGTTGAGTTCAGCTTTAGTATAGACTGATTGTCCATGCAAACTCTCGTAGTAAACATTGATGGGACAAGCAGTTGATGTACTTCCAGACTCAGTTCCTGTGCCAATAATTACAGCTATCTGATTGCTTACAGTTATATTAACACTGTTGGAGGCTCCTGATTCTGCTGTAGGATTTGTTAACATGGCAGTTACATGATAATTGTATGAATTCCCTACAGTAACAGTTGCGTCAGTATATGTCAATGTTGTAGAATATGAAAGAAACGAGTCATTTCTGTAAACTTTATAACGTGAAGGAGTTCCGGAAAGTGGTGCTTGCCAGTTCAAAGAGACAGTACCTGCGGAAGATTCTGCTGTTAGTTCAAGTGGGACATTGCTCTGATTATATTGAAACGATATTGTGTTTCCTGCTGAACTACCAATCGAAGAAATAGAGATACCTCCCAAGTTTCCATTGGAGAGAAATCCCGAAGGATTTGTTGTATTATTGAAACTTGTTCTGCCGGTTTCCGAGCTGAAATGAGCTGACCTGATAGTACCGTTAGCTGTTTGAGTTCCGTCTGGTCTAAAAATATACACCTCATCAGGAGGACCATCAGCATTGCCATTATAAGCAGGGTTTATGCGGTAAATTAGCATTCCACTGTTTGGTACACTATTCTCAAAAGTGCCTGTTTTCTTACGAAATTCCACGACAAAATATTCAGATGATGAATTGGGGGAGTTTATTCTAAAACACTGTCCGGAAGAGGAGGTTAAAGGATTTAATGTGTAGGTTCCTGAAGTTGATATTGTCGGTATGGATGAGATCCAATGTCCATATTTGTACTTCATATACGCACCCATGTGTTGAGGTGGGTTAGCATTGTTTTCCATGATGTCCCAAGGTCCTGCAGGAGAAATACCATTTTCAGTATAGTGGTATAGATCCGGAGCTCCTAAAGAGTGGAACATTTCGTGGCAAGCTACACCAACTCCGCTACTGGCAAGCGATTCTGAAAGCTGGAAGTTGAAGTCATAGACTCTTTTGCCGTTGATATTCACAGTTCTGTCATAAAGCGACCATCTGTGAGGCCAGAGTAATTCTGCCCAACCATCAGTGCCACCCTTGATAATAAAAACGACATTATCTACCTTTCCATCATTATCAGCATCGATTGTTAAGCTACTGGGAATCTGAGATCTTACGCCAGTAACAGCATTGACCAAGAGAGTGAATTCGCGATTTCTTCTGTCGGTGTCACCATTGAAACCAATTGTGTTGGAAGCACTGTAAGGACTATAATATGCTCGTGGGTGAGAATCCTGCCAAGAAACAACTGTTGTTGTGTGGGAGGGATAGAAGGTTGTGGAGATATTCAGTGCGTTATAAGAAGCTTCTAAGAAATAGGATTGCAAGTTGTTATCGGCAGTTCCATTGAATATGGAAGTGTAGTTTGTAATGTTCTGACCAAATTCTGTTTGGTCAGAAAAACGAATAAAGATTGATATGTTATTCATATTTCCGGTGCTTGGAGCTCTGCCATTGCCGATTTCTCTAAGCTGTTGTTGGGCTTTCTTCCTGATCTCACCTATCTTTTCCGGAGCAATATTAGCTCCAGGGGTTAGGTTCAGACTTGCAGGAATATCTTTCCCTACAATATAGTCAGTAAAGATAAGTTCGCTATCCGGACTGTTTTCCAAATAAACATACCAGCCTTGGTCATTCTCTTTGACAGTGTATCCCTCTTTGTCGTGAAGCCAGTTGTAATATTCATCTCCACTTGCGTATAAATCAAGTTGGGTTTTATCCGGTTGGGAAAGCTGAACCGGCTGAAAAGTTAGATATGCTCCAGAAAGCAGAGTGCTAGCTATTAGCAGAATACTGATAAGTATAAGAACTTTAATTTTACTATGCATTTTGTATCCTTATGACAGGAGGTATTTACCTGCAAGTTTATAATTTAAAGCAGTGGTGTAAACCCTGTGTTATTGTTCCTTTTACTCTTTTTCAGGACAATTATTAGGTTTTCGCCTCACACAATATATGATTATAGCTGGTTGTAAAGTAACTACAAACTACTGAGGGGATAATTGTTGGATTTTCAGTTTCTTGTCAAGAATTACTGATCTCATTTGTTATACAAAGATAAGATGGAAGTGAGATCTCTTAAGTTTTCCTCCTTAAAGTTGCTTACAGCAACCGGATAGTAGCTTAATACGGACGGGTCGTCCGCAATCCCAGTGGAAAAGGTTCCGTATCAATATTAGTCTTAATCCGTGAAAATCCGTGGCTAGATATTCTTTTCTTTTTTAATTGAAGACCACACCCCGCCGAAATTCGGCACCCCTCTCCTTACAATTCGCTTTGCGAATGAAGAGGGGAATTAAGATGTCACTCCCTGTTATTAATTCGTGTAATTAGTTTTAATTCATGCTAATTAGTGTAAAAGTCTTTTCAGGTCCAGTCCTAAATAATTTGACCGTTTTTCTATTAATCCCCTTGAGTCTTCGCTAATACATTCTACATAGCTTTACAAGCGGAGTAGAAAGCTACGCCCTCACACGTCAGGGATATGTCTGTTTTTGACATCCGTACCTGTGGTTAATTCTTGAAATACAAGAATTCAACACACAGGCTAAACTATTTATCCCCAAGGGGATTTAAGAGGTATCGCATCCAATAACAATCAATTAAACAATTCAACAAATCAACAATTCAACATGCATTTAATTCGTGTTAATTCGTCTTAATTCGTGCTAATTAGTGTAAAAGTCTTTTCTTTCAATTGCTAATTGCTCATTGCTAATTGCTAATTGTTTTTATCCCCAGAAAGTTTTCTCTAAACTTCGGTATTGTATCGCTTCCGAAACATGATTAGATTTAATCTTAGCACTTCCTTCTAAATCAGCAATAGTTCGTGAAACCTTAAGAATTCTGTCATAAACACGGGCTGAATATCCGCGTTTTTCAATAGTAAGTTTCAAAAGTGCATTAGAATCTTCATCTAAAATACAATATTTACGCGTATGTTTAGGATTCATCTGAGCATTACTAAAAATAGAATCAGCTTTAAATCTTTCAAGTTGAATTTGGCGAGCCTTGTTAACCCGCGCTCTGATATCTTTAGAATATTCCCCATCAGGAATACCGCCTAAATCGCGATAAGGAACAGCCGGAACTTCGATATGCAGGTCAATTCTATCTAAGAGAGGTCCGGAAATACGGCTACGATAACGTTGCACCATATTAAGCGTACAAGTGCAGCTATGTCCGGGAATATTGCTATTATGATAACCGCAAGGACACGGATTCATGGAGGTTACTAAGATAAACTTCGCAGGGAAATCCAGACTTTGGGTAGCACGAGAAACTGTAACCACACCATCTTCTAAGGGTTGACGTAAAACTTCCAAAACCGACTTCTTGAACTCCGGTAATTCATCTAAAAAGAGAACTCCATTATGAGAAAGTGAGACTTCCCCCGGTCTGGGATAAGTACCGCCGCCAATAAGAGCAACATCGCTACTGGTGTGATGCGGAGAGCGGAAAGGACGCGTAACAACAATGCCGTTCTTCTTATCTGTAGGAACACCTGCCACAGAGTGAATCTTGGTAGTTTCGAGAGCTTCTTCTAAGGATAAATCAGGCAGAATGGTAGCAAATCTCTTAGCCAACATAGTTTTACCAGAGCCGGGAGGTCCTATCATTAAAATATTATGTCCGCCGGCAGCTGAAACCTCTAAAGCTCGCTTAACATGGTATTGTCCTTTTACATCGTGCATATCATATTCTGAAGTGTTTAAAGAGGAGAAAATATCATCTAAATTTAATTTAAAAGGGGTAATCTCAATCTTACCTTCTAAGAAGCTGATTGTTTCTATCAAAGAATGCACCGGAATAACATCTATACCCTCTATAATTCCAGCTTCACCGGCATTCTCATAGGGCAGAATAATTCCTTTCAGCTTATCTTTCTTCGCCTCTAAAGCTATGGGAAGAGTACCCTTAATCGGCTTCACTGTTCCATCTAAAGATAATTCACCTAAAATAGCATAATCGTCAGAGTTTTTGAGACTAATATGCTGCATGGAGATTAGGGAAGCAATTGCAATGGAAAGATCTAAAGCTGAACCGTCTTTCTTGATATCTGCGGGAGCTAAATTGATAATTGTAGTACCTATTTTATGTCTAAATCCGGAATTTGCCACAGCTGAACTTACTCTTTCCTTACTCTCTTTTACACTGTTCGAGGGCATTCCCACCATAATTGTCGGACCTTGCATTTTCCCTCTGAGATCTACTTCAACCTCTATCTTCTGGGCTTCAATACCTACTGTTGTGTAAGAAATCGTTTTACCTAACACGGTAGCCTCCTTGCTTAGTTTCGGCAAATATAGTTAAAAGCAAAATGATGTCAACATAAATAATCTCTAAATGTGATTTATTATTTATTCTTATACTTATTTCTAGATGAAGAAGCTCTTTCTAAGGCATTGATTTAAGGATTCTTGAAATAAATATTGACAGCATACAAGTGTTATATTATCTTAAGAATATTTATTGTTTATGGAGGAAAATATGAATACAGGTGTTTTTAATTACAAAGAAGCAATTGAGAGAGTAGGGGATGAAGAGTTATTAGATGAACTGCTTGAAGATTTTCTGGAATTCTCAGACGATGTTGTTCATGATTTGAAGAAAGCTATTGCAGAAGGAAACAGTGTCATGGTCAGGAATACAGGGCATACCATGAAAGGAACGGCAGCGAATCTATCTTTGCCAAATCTAAGTGAGATTGGTGCGAAGCTGGAATATGCCGGAACTAAGGGACTTACTGACAGTTATCCTGAACTTTACGCAAAACTATTAGACATTGTAGCAGAGTTTAAACAATTCATGATTGAGAAACAGAAGTAGAAGAAAAATATTGACTGAAAAGAGTATTTAATTATATAGACTTAGGAAATAAAAAGGAGATTCTATGAATAATATTATAACTAGTTTAATGATGGCAGGGAAACCTGTAGCAGATGGCGCACAACCAGCCGGTGGTGGTTTAATGCAGATGGCGATTATGTTTGTTCCCCTTTTTCTAATATTCTACTTCTTGATTATTAGACCTCAGAAAAAACAACAAAAAGAACAACAAAATATGCTTGATAGCTTAAAGAAAGATGATTATGTTCAGCTAAGTAGTGGCATTCTTGGTAAGATTGTTAAGATTAATGAAGAAGTCGGCACTATGAGTGTTGAAGTTGACAAGAAGAACCAGACTGTTGTCGAAGTTGTTAAGAGTGCAGTTGTAGGAAAAGTGAATGAGAAAGGTGAAAAATAGTCCTAAACTGTTGAAAATAAGAATTATAGGTGATAATATTCTTAGCCAAACAGCTCTGCCAGTTACAGAATTTGATGAAGATTTGCAAGATTTCATCAAAGATCTGACTTATACTATGTATGAGACAGACGGTGTTGGCTTAGCTGCTCCGCAAGTAGGGGTGAGTAAAAGGATTTTCGTGGCTGACTTTGATTGGTCAGGTGAAAGCTCTGTTAAGAAACCTAAGGTCTTTATCAATGCAGAAATTACCTTCTCTGATGGTTTGATAAATCATGAAGAGGGTTGCCTCAGCGTGCCGGATGTTTACGAAAAAGTGAAACGTCCTAATGTTGTGAAAGTGAAAGCCCAAAATGTAGCAGGCGAATATTTCGAAGCAGAGTATATTGATTACCATGCTGTGGTTTTCCAACATGAATTTGATCACCTCAACGGAGTTCTCTTTGTTGATCATCTTCCCATGCTAAAATATTTAATGCATAAAAACAAAATAGATATTCTCAAAAGTAGAACAAAGCCCAATGGCGAAAATATACAAGCTTGATGAAATTAGAAAAGTGGTGTTCTTCGGAACACCCGAATTTGCTGTTACAAGTTTAGAAAAATTAATTAAGAGCAAATATAAGCCTTGTTTGATTATTACTCAACCAGACAAGCCGAAGGGTAGAAAACAGATATTACAGCCAACTCCGGTAAAAACTAGCGGACTTAATCACGGAGTGCCAGTTTTACAGCCCTCAAATGTCAATTCAGAGGCGGTTTTAGAAAAGATTAGTGCTGTAAGTCCAGACATCATTATAACGGTGGCGTATGGTGGTTTTTTGGGTAAAAAGCTAAGAAAACTAGCCCCTTTAGGCTGTATTAATCTCCATCCTTCTCTACTTCCACAATATAGAGGAGCTTCCCCGCTACAAAGTGCTCTTTTTGATAATCTCCAAACTTCCGGAGTTTCTATTTTCAAAATAGTTGCGGCCATGGATGCAGGTCCAATTATTAATCAAAAGCCAATAGATATTCCAGCTGAAATGAACTTTACTGAATTCTCAGAGTATGCTGCAGAAATTGGAGCAGACTTCTTACTGGAAACTTTAGAGCAGATTGAAAATGATGGTTTTACTTTAGAACAGCAAGATAATTCTAAAGCAACCGAAACTGCTAAAGTGGAAAAAGAAGATCTGGTTATTAACTGGGAAACTAATTGCGATGTAATAATTGGTAAGGTGAGAGGACTATCAGAACAACCGGGAGCTAGAACATTTAGAGCCGGCAAAGTTCTCCAAATCTTAAGAGCTGAAAAGTATTCAGAGCAAAAGCATGACACAACCGGACTGATTATCCAGGTTATTAAGAACGAAGGCTTTGTTGTTTCTTGTGCAGATGGGGAAGTGCTGGTTACAGAAGTTAAACCGGAAGGTAAGAAAAACATGTCAGCTCACGCCTATAATCTGGGAGCTAAATTAAATGAAAATGAACAACTTGGCTAGGAATATATATAGTGGCAGTTTAAAAATATCAGCTCTCTTAGTAATTCTTGGCTTTATTCTCTTCCCTTTTAACAGTTATTTAAAGCTTAGTATTCTTACACTTAACAATCTTCTTCTCCTAGCTTTTCTCTTTTTCATCATAATAGGGTTCGGGATTCTGCTCTCTATCATCAATTTAAAAGCTAAGAAACTCATCATCTTTCCTGCAATTACTAACTATCTACTTTACAAGATTTGTTACCCTATTATTCATAAAATGTTCAATACACAAAGCTTATCCTATCAGAAATATGCAACTCTTTTAGTTAAATACAACAACATTCTGCAGAATAAACAAGTTAAGAAGTTCAAGGCTAGCGAAGTCTTAATCTTACTTCCTCACTGCTTGCAGCTTGCTTCCTGCCCTCACAAAATCACTTACGATATTGATAATTGCATGGAGTGTGGTAAATGTGTGATTGCTGACTTTAAAGCTTTGAAGCAAGAGTATAGAGTAACCATAAAAGTAGCTACAGGCGGAACTTTAGCAAGAAAAATAATCAGTGATACCAAGCCAAAAGTAATTATTGCAGTGGCGTGTCATCGTGATTTAACAGAGGGTATTAAAGATATCGAAGTCATTCCGGTAGTGGGAGTTCTGAATGAAAGACCTAATGGTCCTTGCTTCAATACTACCTGCGATATTGACAAAATTAAAGAAGTATTAGAGAAGATTTTGTAAGGAGGTTTCACGTGAAACAAAAGCATTTTAACCTGATAATAGTGGTCTTTATGATTGTTATTATTGCCTATATATTTAAGAATCCCCGAAGCTCTCACATAGCAGATACCCCTAATAATTATGTAACACAAGAGGAGTATGCTGCTTTAAAAAGCTTAGTTTTACAAGATACTGTTCTGGCAATAGATTTAGAATCCCGTGTGGTTTTATCTGCACAGGAAATATCAAAGTCTGTTGTTTCTGTGAATGTCTTAAAAAGACAAACTGTAAGAAGAGTCCCTTACTCTATCTTCGATCAATTCTTTGGATATTACCCACGCTACAGAGATGTTAAATCCGTGGGAACCGGGGTAATAATAACCAATGACGGCTACATCATCACCAACGCTCATGTAGTAGAACAAGCTATAGATATTACAGTTGTGCTGAATGATGGGTCTCATCAAGAGGCTAAGATTATTGGTGTGGCTGAAGAACATGATGTGGCAGTGCTAAAGCTGAACGGTCAAGATTATTATGGTGCCAAAATAGGTGATTCTGATATACTCCAAATTGGCAGGTGGGCAATAGCTTTAGGCAATCCTTATAGTTTCATTATCAAAGATTCTAAACCTACGCTTTCACTAGGGGTAATCTCTGCTTTAAATAGAAACTTTAGTGATCCAAGTACCGGAGATAATAAGATTTATAAGAGAATGATTCAGACAGATGCTGCTATTAATCCCGGAAATAGTGGCGGACCCTTAGTTAATGTTCAGGGTGAGGTAATTGGGATAAACACTTTTATTCTCTCTGATTCTGGTGGTTCTGTCGGGGTAGGTTTTGCTATTCCTATTAATAGAGTGAGAAAAGTGGTCTATGAATTAGTGCAGTTTGGTAAGATTAGAGCTATAGATTTCGGGTTTCAGCTAATAGCTAATGCTTCACCCTTAGGAAATGAAAATAGTCTGGTAGTGCATCGGATTATTAAGGATTCACCTTGTGAGCAAGCCGGACTAAAAATAGGGGATATCTTAACTACTATAAATGATGTTCCTATTATAGACAGATCTGATATTAACTTGGCTATTATTGATATATTTGTCGGGGATGATGTTAAATTGAGGGTTATTAGGAATAAAGAAGAGCTGGAGCTTAGTTATATTATTAAAGAAGCGAAATAAAAACAATTAGCAATTAGCAATGAGAAATTAGCAATTGAAGAGGAAGACCCCTAACACAGACACAAAGAAGAAAGAAGAAGAGAATGAAAGAATTAACCATGGATAACAATGAAAAATGCTGATAAGAAAGAATATTTACCACAAAGACACAAAGGCACAAAGAAGAATAGAACACAGATGACACAAGATTAAACAGATGAAGACGGATAAGAAAGAAGAGAAAGAATTAAAAAATAAAATGAACTGTAGGGTGTGAATAATTATTCGTCCTTTTCTTTTATACGAATTTAAATGAATTTCTCGAATTAAGATAATACGGATCCTCTTCACTGGGATTGCGGACGGCTCGTCCGTATTATGTTTTATCTGGTTCCTATGATTAACTTTAAGAATGGTAACTAAGGGGTCATTGACATCATTTCTATCTCCATGATCAATACGAAGAGCCACACCCCGTCAGCAAGCTGCCACCCCTCTCCATACAATTCGCTTTGCGAATGAAGAGGGGAATTAAGACATCCCTGTCAGTTTCACTGCCACCCTTTAAGAATCGCCGTATTAGCCTTATATTTCTTAATCTTTCTTATTCTGTGAAATCTGTGTAATCTGCGGACACATTCTTCCTTCTTCCTCTTAAAACTCTGTAGAACTCCTCTTACCCTCCCTGGGTTGGCGAAGCTTTAGCGAAGGCCCCTGTGGAACTCTGTGTTAGGGGTCTTTTCTTCAATTGCTAATTGCTCATTGCTAATTGTCAAAGCAGTCCCTCATCAGCAAAGCTAAAGATCTCATCATATCCCACAATAAAATGATCAAGCAAGCGAACATTCAGATACTGTAGAAACTTCTTCAAACTTTGGGTAGTGATAATATCTTGTTCGGAAGGCTTGTTATCTCCAGACGGATGATTATGCAGAACAATCACTCCGGTAGCTGAAATATTGCATATCTCTTGGGCAATCAATCTAAAATCTATTAATGTTTTAGTAGTAATACCTTTGGAAACTAAGCCATCTTTGAGCAGAATGTTCTTACTATTAACATAGAGAACCCTAAATTCTTCATTACGGCAACCTCTATACTTCAGGATAAGATAATCTTTTACTTTATCTACAGAATCAAAGACATGAATTTTAGTCAACTTGTCTCTGAGTAGATAGACATTCACATCTTTAAACAACTTAATTGTCGCAGCTGATTTTTCCCCTATTCCGTCAAAGGTACATAATTCATCAATGGAAGTATTCATCACAGCAATTAATCCGCCAAAACTCTCTATAAGTTTCTTGGCTAGAAGTCTAGTATCACTTCTAATAATTGTGAGTGAAAGAATCATCTCCAGAACCTCGTAAGGTTCAAAACTCTCTAAAGTTTCATTTTTATATCTATCTAATATTCTTTTTTTATGACCAACCTGGAACTTTTTAACGGTATCCATGTTAACCTCCTACTGCTTTTGTTAAAAATATAACCATAAATAAAATAGGTGAAACGAGCTTTAGCCCGTTTCACAGGACAGAGTATTGACTATGTAACAGCCCAAGGCAGAGCAGTCAAAAAGGTTTGAGTAGTTTTAGTTTGTTTCACGTGAAACTACTTACTTAGCTCTTCTCTGAAGGCAATTAGCTTCATCTCTATCTCTTTATGTTTAAGAGCTAAAATTTGGGCAGCCAAGATTGCTGCATTCTTCCCTCCGTTAATAGCCACAGTAGCTACGGGAATCCCGGTAGGCATTTGCACTATTGAAAGGAGAGCATCTTCCCCGGAAAGAGTAGCCCCTTGAAACGGAACTCCAATTACAGGAAGCTCTGTATAAGAGGCAACAACTCCCGGAAGGTGAGCAGCCATTCCGGCACCGGCAATAATAACTTCGATGCCTTCGGCTTTTGCATTTCGTGCTAACTCACCTGTTTGCAAAGGCTTACGGTGAGCAGATGAGATATAGAAATCATATTCAATCTTGAAAAGTTCTAAATATTCCAGAATCTTTTCAGCCTGTTTTTGATCTGATTTACTTCCAATTATTACTCTTACTAATTTAGGCATTAACATTCTCCTACATTAATTAATAATTTAGATATCAGCTAATAATTTATGAATTACACTTAGATCGTTAGTTGAATTTAAGATTTTGACATTATCCAAATCGAGCATTATTTTAGAAAGATAAGACAAGGAGAATAGGTGCTGTTTATCATCATGAAGTAGAAGCATAAAGAAGAGAGTTACAGGTTTTTCATCAATAGAATCAAAATCTACTCCTTCAGGGCATCTACCAAACAAAACAGTTGGCTTTTTAATTTTGGTTGGGTGCAAGTGGCGCGGGTGTAATAAAGCAACCCCATTACCAACAGCAGTGGAAACTAACTCTTCACGAGCTACCACAACTTCATAGAGCCAACGGGCATCTTTCACTAATCTAAGCTCTTTAGCTTTTTCTGACATTACGCGAATCGCTTCATACTTAGTTTTTGCTTCGAAGTCTAAGAATATACACTCCGGTCTAAAGTATTCTCTAAAACGACAGACAGTTTTCTTTTGGGCGAGATCTTTGATCTCTTGTTCATTCAAACTTTCTAACCAGCTATCAATTGATGTAAGTTCAATTTTCACAGCTTTTGCAACAGTTTTTGTTTCAAACAGGTTTTGCGCTACCATCTCATCAATCACACTTTCAGTAACTTTGAGATACTCAGCAGCTTCACCTTTAGTGACTAACTTCTTCTCCATTTTTCCTCCAATTCTTATAAAAGTTTAATATTTTCGGTTAGTATATATAAATTCATTTTAATTTATAAACTATTTCTTGACAAATACTATAATTAATAGACCTTACAAACATGGTCAAGAAAATTATTAAATATTTTATTATTATGTCTTTATTATCCTTGTTCGCGTGTAGTTATTCACTTAGAACAAATCAATATCCGTATCTCAAAAGTATTAGAATAATACCGGTAGAAAACAGAACTACAGAGAGTGATATTGATTTGGAAGTGTTTGAATATCTTACTGATAGCTTTCAGAAAGATGGACGCTTATTATTAGTAACAACAGATCAAAATGTTACTTTAGAAAGTGCTATACTCTTTTATGAAGAGGTGATATATAGTTCAGACAGTGCTAATAATGTTGAAGAGTATAAGGTTAGAATTAACTTCTCAGTTAAAATGACAGACCTTATTAATGATAAAGTTTTGTATGAAAACAAGAATTTATCCATAGAGAAGAGATACGCTGCGAATAAGGCAATTACAAGTGCAGATTATATAAGCAGAGATGAAGCAGAACAGGGTATCTATGAAGAGCTGTTCACCAAAATAATACAAAATACATTGGAAGATTGGTAGATGAGAATAAACAAATATATCGCCCAGAGCACCGGATGTTCAAGAAGAAAAGCTGAAGAACTGATCTTAGAAGGTAAGATTAAGGTAAATAATAAAGTATGTACAGATCTGGCAACAACCGTTACAGAATATACAGATAAGATTGAATTAGAAGATAAGATTCTCACTCTGAATCTTCCCCTTCTTTATATAATGATGAATAAACCCAAGAACTTAGTGGTTACCCGCTCTGATGAGTATGATCGGAGAACTATCTACACAATTCTTCCCCCGGAATTTAATTTCTTAAAACCGGTTGGCAGATTAGATAAAGATTCAGAAGGGTTACTTCTTTTAACTAACGATGGCGAGATGATTAATAAGATCTTGCATCCTAAGTATGAATTAGAGAAGGTTTATCAAGTAACAATTGCTGGAACTATTAATAAACCTCAATTAGCCAAGCTGAGAGAAGGTGTTGACTTAGGTGATGGCGTTACTGCCCCTGCAGGTGTCTATGTCAGAAAGAATGGTGAAAAGAGAACTACCCTTAAGTTTGTTCTAAAAGAAGGTAAGAAAAGACAGATCAGACGCATGCTGGAAAGCGTCGAAGCTAAGGTAATAAGTTTGAGGCGTACCCAAGTAGGGAACATTCAATTAGGGAAATTACCGTTAGGAGAGTGGAGATACTTAACCAGACAAGAAGTGAATTATTTAAAGAATTAAAAATAGGATGGATTAGTTATGAGAATTGGCTTAATAGGAATGCCCAAGAGTGGCAAGACAACGATATTTAATGCTTTGACCGGAATGGATATAGAAGTTAGTGCTTATGGTCAAGGTGAATCTGAACCTAATCAATCAATTATAAATGTTATTGATGAAAGAATCACTAAATTATCTGAGATGTATAATCCTAAGAAAACGATTTATGCAACTATAGAATATATAGATTTTGCCGGTGTTAACAAGAGTGATAAGAAACAAGAGTTAATGTCCGGACCGGGTATGGTTCTCTTGAAAAACACTGATGCTTTAGCCTTAGTGGTGAGAAACTTTTCTGACCCTGTTTTAGATGAAATGTTTGGAGAGTTCGACCCTGTTATGGAAGTGGAAAGTATGGAAGCTGAGATGATTATCTCCGATATGATTATTGCAGAAAAGCGTTTGGAAAAGATTCTCTTGAGCTATAAAAGAGGGATCAAAACTCCTGCTTTACAGATTGAAGAGAAAGCTATCAACACTATCATAGAACATCTCAATGCTGAGCAACCGCTAAGAACTTTAGAATTGCCGGAAGAAGAAGAGAAGTCTATCCGTGGATTTCAGTTTATCAGTCAGAAACCACTACTCTTAATCTTGAACACTGATGAGAGTAGATATCATGAAAATCAAGAAATGATAGATGCTTTTGCTGAAAAGTATCCTATCGTAGAGTTTGCCGGCAAATTTGAAGCTGAATTAAATAGTTTAGATGATGAAGAACGCGAAGTCTTCATGGAAGATATGGGAATTGAGAATTCAGCTTGCGACACACTTACCAAGTACTCTTATGATATTCTGGGATATTTGAGCTTCTTTACAGTCGGAACCGATGAAGTAAGAGCCTGGACAATTGAGAAGGGTGCTAATGCTGTAGAGTCGGCAGGCAAGATTCACTCTGATTTGGCACGTGGTTTTATTAGAGCAGAGTGCTTTAATTATACAGATTTAATTAACTTAGGCAGTGAAAAAGCTCTAAGAGATAAAGGATTATTCAGATTAGAAGGAAAGAACTATTTAGTTCAGGATGGTGATATTTTAAATATTAGATTTAATGTTTAGTGATAAATTAAAGGAAGTAAGTTAGATGAGAAAAAAGATAAAGACGAGTAAAGTTAGCAGAAAAACATGGACTATTAGCTTCATTGTTTTTTGGATTCTACGAGTTGCATTCATTATTATATGTGGTGTAGTGGCTTATCACCTATTTATGAAATATCAATCATCATTCTCAGATTTAATGTTTAGGGATAATTAAAAGGAAGTAATTTACATGGCAAAAAAGAAGAAAGAGGTAAAACCGGAAGAGGTAAAACCAAAGAAAGCTAATCTAAGATTAATCTCTATTATTATCAAGTTTCTCCGAATTATCGCAATTATCTTTTGTTCTTTGTTAATCCACTCTCTGTTGGTTAAAAATCAATCGTTAATCTTAGATTTTCAAAATATACAGGCAATATTTAAAGCTGAAGGTCTCTGGGCAATCTTCAATAGTGGAGTAATATTAATAAATCCGGTAGGACCTCTGGGGACTATTATCGGATACTCATTCTCTTATATTTTTGGGCATTATCTTACTGCTGTACTGGCACTTGGCGTAATTATCAAAAACCTAGTTGCTCTCTTTGGTAATAATAATAAAGAATTAAGACACAACATAACTCTCTTTATGGGGTTTTTCTTCTTTCTCCAATTAATATTTACCAACTTCAATCCACTTGCTCCGGATGTGCAAAATGGCGTAATTTCTATAGGAATAAACAATCTCCTAATCAAGGTTATCGGAACCAAAGGCACAACCGCCTTTCTCTTCATTATCTTAATTTTAGATATTCTGCTCATCTTTGGCTGGGAACCGGTTAAAACTACATTTATAGCAGTGGGCAAGACGATTTTATACCCCTTCTATCACAAAAGACAGGAGAGTGATTCTGAAGATCTTGACCTCAAGAAAGATAGAAGAACCCTTCCTGATGAAGAACAAATTGCTACAGCTTTAGAAACTAAAAAAGTTCCGGATATAGCGATTAATAACCATAAAGATAGAAGGAAAGAAATAGATTCTCCTGAACCGGAAATTGTGAAAAATAATCCTGAGAATGAAGCTAAAACTCCACCAAATGAGAGTAGTTTCAAGATTAATCAGCAAGAGAAGAGCAATTTAATAACTGTGAAAAAGAACCGAGCAGAAGGAATTAATAGTGATTCCGGAAGTGTAGAAAAATTCATCAAACCTGATATTAATAAATTTCTAACCATAGATAAAACTATTACAGATTGTGATAAAAGTGAAACTGAAGCAAATATCAAGCGAACAAGTAATATTCTGAAAGATAAACTAGCCGAGTTTGGGATTGAAGCTGAAGTTGTGAATGTTAATATCGGACCTATCATTACCCAATATGAGCTGAAACCTGCTCCGGGTGTGAAAGTCAATAGATTTAATTCTTACGCTGATGATTTAAGTTTAGCTTTGAAAGCTGCTTCAATCAGAATCCAAGCTCCTATCCCCGGAAGAGGGTTAGTCGGGATTGAGATTCCTAATAAACAGCGTGATATTATCTACCTAAAAGAGGTGCTGCTCTCTGCAGAGATGAAGGATAACGACAACACTTTAACTATTGGCTTAGGTAAGGATATTTCCGGAAGAGCAGTGGTTGCCGACCTTTCTAAAATGCCGCATTTGCTCATTGCCGGTGCTACAGGTTCAGGCAAATCTGTCTGTATCAACACTATTATTATGAGTCTTTTATTTAGAACAACCCCCGACGAGGTAAGGCTTATTCTCATTGACCCCAAAAGAGTTGAATTAGCAGGCTACGGTAGTATTCCTCATTTATGGACTGATGTTGTTACAGACCCGGAAGAGTCGCTGGAAACCTTCAAATGGGCTGTGGAAGAGATGGAAAGAAGATATGGACAGCTCCAAGAAATGGGAGTGAGAGATAGAGAGAGTTTTAACAAGAAAATAGAAAAAGCCAACTCCAAGCTAAAAGCAGGTGAAGAATCTGAGCAACAAAAGATGCCTTATATCGTGATTATTGTTGATGAATTTGCCGATTTAATCATGACTGCCGGCAAAGAAATAGAACTACCAATTACCAGATTAGCCCAAATGGCACGTGCTGTAGGCATGCACCTTGTGTTAGCTACACAGCGACCTTCAATCAAGGTTATTACCGGTATTATAAAAGCTAACTTCCCGGCAAGAATAGCTTTCCAGGTTTCATCACGGGTTGATTCACGCGTTATTTTAGATGAAATGGGAGCTGAGAAACTTCTAGGCAAAGGCGATATGCTGTTTGTTCCTCCGGGAACCAGTAGGATTCAAAGAATTCACGGTGCTTATGTCTCTGATAGTGAGATAAATCAAGTCATAGATTATCTCGAAACTCAGCCAAAACCGGCATTCAGAATGGAAAAAATAATTACCGATCCTAATGATGCAGAAGCTTTTGATTATGATGATGATCTCTTTATTGAGGCTGCCAGATTAATTATAACTTCTGATGTTGCTTCTGTTTCCATGTTACAAAGAAGCTTTAAAATAGGTTATGCTCGCGCCGGTAG
>JBAYZI010000038.1:0-20462 GCA_041672585.1 Cloacimonadales bacterium (SeqCode)
GCTTTTGATTACTGCGTCACGGTAATCAACTGCATCCGGTATTGTGGAAATATTTCCACACTCTCAGTGGAGTTACACCCAAAAAAAAGATAACAATAACATGTTATGGGAGAAAAATATTATGAAGAAAATTATATTAGCGTTTATGCTATGCGTTTTAATGATAACAAGCGTGTTTGCCGGAAGTGCAGATATTGGTGATGGAACTAGTACTTCTTATTTAATGCCAGCTGATGGCTATTATAATAATAACTGGTCGCATTTTATTCTACCAGGTGATGCTATTACAAGTGTAATTGATATTACTAAATTAGAATTTGATGTAAGTAATACACCACCAAGCTATGTAATGAATAATCAAACTGTTTATATGAAATTAACCACAGCCACTACAGTAGGAACAGCTTACACAGCTACTCCGGCTACCGCAGGCTATACACAAGTTTATAGTGGTTCTGTAACTTGGAACGGTAGTGGTTGGCAAGGTATTGCTTTAGCAAGTCCATTTGTCTATGACGGAACTTCTAATCTTGAAATAATCTGGGAAAATAGAGCAGGTAATAATGCCGGTTGGGGAAATTATGCTCTTTTTAATACAACAAGTGCTACCACTGCTGGTGCTTATAGCCATTCAGATAGTGGTTTCCCCGAAGAAAGCGGTTATAATTATCAATTAGATTATTATCCAAACACTCGTGTAACTTGGGCTGAAGAAGGCGAGCCTATTGCTCCAATCTTAGTTTCACCTGCTAATAATGCCATTAATGTAGATCTTAATGTTCATTTAAACTGGACAACAGGCGCAAACACTGATCATGCAGTATTGTATATTGCTGATAACTTAGCTTGGACAGGTGCAACAGTTGTTGATCCTGCAACTACTAATTATATAGCTTCTGTAGCTAGTGGGACTACCTACTTCTGGAAAGTAGTGGCTGTTGGTCCAACAAACATTGAAGCTACCAGTGTTGTTAATAGCTTCACAACTGAGTTTCTACCTATTACTCAATTCCCTTATACAGAAGGATTTGAAGGTACCTGGGTAGGATCACCTGCAGCTCCTTTAGGTTGGTCTCAGATTACTGTTAGTGGTATAAAACCATGGGAAACCACTACAACTAATCATTCAGGATCAAAAAGTGCAATGGGTCCCTGGGCTTCAGCAGGTGGTGAACACTTATTGATAACCCCAACTTTTGATTTAGATGCTGGAACTGACTATAGACTAAAATTCTGGTTAAAGGGTGGTGCAACTTGGGATGAAACATCTTTAACAGTGCAAATAGCGAGTGATTACACAGATGCAACAAGTTTCACCGAAGAATTAGCTTATTTTGTTGGTGATGATAACATGCCTGCAAACTGGACAGAGCAAACCGTCAGCTTGGTAGGTTTTAGTGGTAACCAAGCTATTGCATTTAGATTGATTGATGATAATGGACTGTCCTGTTATATTGATGATGTAACAATTGAAGAAGTGCCTACTACTCCAATCGTTCAAATCGACACAGATCCAATCGAGTTTGGTACAGTTGATTTAAATGCGGTACCACACACCGAAAATGTCTCAATCAAAAACATTGGTGGTGGTATTTTAACTATCACAAATATTGCTATTATCGGAACTGATGCCAGTCAATTCAGTTTAGCTGATATTGTAAGCAATACTCTTACTGCTGAAGAAGAGTTATTAATAGAAGTTACCTTTAATCCCACAACTGCCGGAGCTAAGACAGCTACTCTTCAAATCACTGATGATTTCGCTGCCAGCCCTTATGAAATCTCTCTTACCGGTACAGGCGTAGATACTGATATTACTGCCGGTGATATGCCTTACTATGTAGGTTTTGAGAATGAAGCTGATATGTTAGGTTGGACAAGTAATATAGGATCAACAAATACTTCTGTTACAGCTGATAGATACAGCGGTACAGCTCATACCGGTACTTATAGTTACAAAGTCTATAACTCAAGTGATACAAGTGCTACTGCAGAATTAATCTCGCCGGTTGTTGTTCCAGATATGGATGCTTACAGAATAAGGTTCTGGGCTAAAAAGAATAGTACATCTAATACTCAACCTTTAGTTGTAGGAAAATATAATCAAGCAATGGATAGCTTTACTCCTTATTCATCTCTTGCATTAACAGCTTCTTATGCTGAATATAGAGTAAATATGAACACTCCTCTAAGAGCTAATGAGAGAATTGCTTTCCAATTTAGTTTTAGCGGAACATATCAATATTTCTACATTGATGATCTTGTATTTGAAGAAGCTCCTACCGGAACTCTCATTCAAATAACACCTGATGTTAAGGACTTTGGAAATGTAATGCTCGGATATGAAGCAAGTCAAACCTTTACTATCTCTAATAATGGTGTAATCGCTGCTACCATTAATGCTGTTGATGTACCTACAGGTTATGCTACTACATTTGCCGGAGAAGCTGTAACTTTAGAACCTAACACTTCTATTGCTGTCGATGTAACTTTTACTCCTGTAACAGAAATGATCTATTCAGGTAACTTAAGAGTTAAAGAAGCAGATGGTGCTTTCACTACAGTTAATCACGATGTAGCCCTAACCGGAACCGGTGTTCCTGTTCCTCAAGGTGCTAGTTGCAGTAACCCTATACCATTAACCTTCCCTGCTAATTTTACAGGAACTACTGAAGGGTTTATTGATGATTATGAAAGCTCTTGGGTAACACCTTCTTCAAATTATCTTGGTGGTGATGATATAGTTTATCAATTCACACTTGCTAATGGCGCACTGTTGAATGGTTCAATTACCCCAGCTATTATAGGTGATGATATTGGTGCTCTTATTCTTCAAGAAGAACCCAATGCCACTACTCCTGCTGCGATAGTTCTTTCAAAAACTTCTATGTCAGCTGCCTTGGATTATACTAATGAGTTCATTCCTGCCGGAACTTATTTTCTAATAATCTCCAGCTGGCCTTCACCTCAATCATTTGAATATACTATCAACTTAACAGCTGAGCCTATCCCAGCTCCTGCAGCTGCTACTTATCCAGCACCTGCTAATGAAGCTGTTGATCAACCTTCAATTGTTAATTTAAGCTGGAACAATGCAAACTATACCGAAACTATAGATTTATGGTTTGGTGAAGCAGGTGCCAGAGATATGACAAAAGTCCTTGATAATGTCGCTGCTGTTGAAGAGTGGACTACTCCTCAACTTGCAACTAACGCAACCTATAACTGGAAAGTTGTTAACCGTAACTATACAGGTGAAACTGTTCCTGAAGACATTATCACTTGGTCATTCTCAACTATTGGAAGTGCTCCTGAAGCTGTTACTTATACAGCTCCTGCAAACGAAGCTATTGACAGACCTATTGTTGGAGACCTCACATGGAGTTCTGCTACAGGTGCTGAAGGATACAGAGTCTATCTTTCAACAGATAATACTTTTATCGGTGTAAATCCTGTGGAACAACCTGGTACAAGTTATGCATATAGTGGTTTAGAGTACTCAACAACTTATTACTGGAAAGTTCTTCCTTATAATGTTGTTGGTGCACCTACTGAAGGTATTCTAACTTGGTCATTTACTACTGTCCCATCTCCATTCCCTAATGCTGATCTCATTTTTGATGGGGTAAGAAGTGTTAATCAGGGTATGCCGATGGAACCATATTATGGTTATACAATGACTCAAAATATCTATCAACAAGCAGAACTTAATCTTGAGGGATCAGCTATTACTTCAATTAGCTATCTCTATAACAAGAATATGGCTTACTCTGAAACTGTTGAAATCTACATGGGACACACTACTAAAAACACATTTGCCGATGGTTATGACTGGCAACTTGCTGGTTTCTCACATGTTTTTAGTGGTACCATGTCTGTTACAACAAGTGAAGCTGTTGTAACTTTCACTTTAGATACACCATTTGCATATAACAATACTGATAACTTAGTGGTTGCTTTCTTTGCAACTCAATCAGGTTATCAAAGTAATAGTGCCGAATTCTTCAACTATCCTGTGGTAGGAAATAGATCACTTACTGTCTATAGCGATGGTACTAACTATCACACTACTTTCCCATCATCTGTTCCTTCAGGAACTTTGAAGGCTTTCCGTCCTGTTTCAGGTTTCAATTATACAGCATTATCTGCTGATCCTGAATTTACTGTAAGTGCGGAAACTCTAACCTTCGCAGATGAAGAAATGGGTATGGTAAGTAGTGCTCAAACACTCACTATCTCTAATCTTGGTTTAGCTCCACTTGGTATTAATAGTATTGTTCTTGCCGGAACAAATGCTAATCAATTCCAAGTGATTGATAATAATACTTATCCTGCAACTCTTGCTACTGCCGGTAACATGACAGTTCAAGTCAAGTATGCTCCTACTACAGAGGGAGATCACACAGCTACTTTAGAAATCACAGATAACCAACTTAGAGTTGTGCATACAGTTCAACTTCTTGGTAGTTCAATTGATAATAATGTCTATGCAACTGCTTTACCTTGGAGTGAAAGCTTTGAGGGTGCTTTATCCAGTTGGTGGACTATTATGCAGGCAACCACAACCTCTGCAACAATATCGATTAATAGTGCAGTAGCTAATGTGCAAAATGGTGCAAAAGCTATTCAGTTCACTAATTCTAGTGATACTGCTGCTAACTTGCAGTTGATCTCTCCTACTATCGTTCCAGATATGGATACTTACAGATTAAGATTCTGGATGAAGGGTACTGCCGGATCTCAAATGCTTTTAGCTAAGTATGATCCACAGATAACCACTCTTACAGAAGTTGCTACCTTTACTGTTCCATTAACTTATGAACAAACAATTGTTGAGTTTACTGAAACAACAAGTGGTAATGAAAGATTCGTCTTCAAACCTCTCTATTCAGCTACTTATCAATATGTTTATTTAGATAATGTAACATTTGAAGCAATTCCAGTTCTTCCTTTAGCTGAACTTAGCGTTACCACCCTTGATTTTGGTGATGTTCCCTTATTAGAGACTTCAGAAATCGCTACCGTATCAATTACTAATGTTGGTCCTGGTGTGTTAACCATTACTGATGTTGCTATTACAGGTACAGATGCAGGTCTATTTGCATGGGCTTATACTTCAGTCCCTCCTGTTATGGCTCTTGCTACTGACGAATCACTTGATATTAATGTTACTTTCACACCTGATACACAAGGTGCTAAAGCAGCTACTCTTGTTATTACTGATGATCTTGGTAGAGCATTTAGAGTTAATTCTGCTACTAAAGCTACTAACAACAATAGAGCTGCTAATAATGTTGCGCTCGTGGGTAACGGTTGGGTTCCACCGCAAGGTTCAACTTGTGCAGACCCTCTACCATTAGTATTCCCTGCTGTTAATGTTGCAGGTTATACTGGTGATTATGGTGATGATTATGATAATGCTTGGGTAACACCTTCTTCATATTATCTTAGTGGTGATGATGTTGTTTATCAATTCACACTTGCTCAAGGCAAGTTATTGAATGGTACAATTATTACCACCGGTTCTTGGATTGGTGCTTTCATTCTTGAAGAGGAACCTAATGTAACCACTCCTGCACCTATCATACTTCAAAAAACTACATCAGGTCAAACTTTGACCTATACTAATGAGTTTATACCTGCCGGAACTTATTTCTTAATAATTTCCAGCTACACAGCTCCTCAAAGTATAGATTATACAATCAACTTAACTGCTGATCCAATCCCTGCTCCTGCTGCTGCAACAAATCCAACACCTGGAATTGCTGCTCTTAACCAACCAACAGCTCTTACTCTTAGTTGGACTAATGCTAACTATACTGAAACTGTAGATTTATGGTTAGGTTTACCTGGTGGAATGACTAAAGTACTTAATAATGTCGCTGTTGTTAATCAGTATCAAGCTACAGGTCTCTTAACAAATACTGTTTATAACTGGAAAGTTGTTAACCGTAACTATACAGGTGAAACAGTTGATACTTTAGTAACAACTTGGTCATTCACTACTGTTGGTAATGCTCCTGCAGCAGTTACTTATACAGCTCCAGCCAATGCTGCTACAAATGTCGCTCTTAATGGAAACCTTTCCTGGGGAGCTGCTACAGGTGCTCAAGGTTACAGAGTTTATCTCTCAACAGATAACACCTTTGCCGGTGTCACCCCTGTTGAACAAACTACTAGAACTTATGCTTATAGTGGCTTAGATTATTCAACAACATATTACTGGAAAGTTCTTCCTTATAATGTTGTTGGTGTTCCAACCGAAGGTGTTTTAGTTTGGTCATTTACTACAATAGCTGACCCAACTGTCCCAATGCCTATTTCTTTGAATTTCGAAGGTACAACTACCGTTCCTGCTGTTATTACCCTCAAAAACATGAGTGTAGCAGCAAATGTACATGGTAATATAGGTAATGTTCTGTATAAGAATGTATGGAGTGCAACAAGCGGTGCTTATGCTCAATTCCAATCAATGAATAACATTACTGCCGGTTCTGTTATTAGCTTCGATTATAGAGTTGTTGGCTATAACTCACCTTATGCTGCCTGGACTTTAGTTGCCGGTTATGATTACTTTGTGGCTAAAGTATCTACTGATAATGGTGCTACTTTTACTACTATTGATCAAATTAATAGTACAAACCATACAAATTCCAATGTAATGGCTAGTCGTACTATCGATATTAGTGAATATGCAGGTTTATCTGTTATCTTCAGATTCGAAATGAACTGGCCTTTAGTCGGTGACTATTATTTCGATTTAGATAACATCTTCTTCGGCGTACCTCCTACAGCTCCAATTGCTGCTTTATCAGCAACTGAACTTAATTTTGGTGCAATAAATATTAATGAAACTTCTCCAAAAGTAGTAACTATTCAAAATATAGGTGTGGGAACTTTAAACATCACAAGTATTGGTATAGTTGGTGCTAACGCTGCTGAATATAGTTACACTACTGTAGCAGGGGCATCAATGGCTCTTGCTAATGGTCAATCATTACCTATCACAGTTGTGTTTGCTCCTATATCTGCTGGACTAAAAGAAGCTACTTTACAAATCACTGATGACTTAGGAAGAACATTTAGAGTTAATACTAATTCTAAAAATAGTAATGGTAATAGAAATGTTAATGCAGTTGCTCTTACCGGTAATTGTATTGATCCAACTATTGTCTCATTCCCATTTACAGAAGGATTTGAAGTTGGCAACACTCACGCTTCAACAAATGTAAGCATGTGGTCACAAATTTCAGTACTTGGTGGTGGTTTATGGAATATAAATAAAACATTTACAACCTATAACAGAACCCCAAGAACCGGTGAATATAATGTTACTTTACAATATAGTAATACTGATTGGTTAATCAGACCAGCCCAACTTGTTGGTGGACAGGCTTATGATATTGAATTGTATGCAAGACAAGATGTGACTGCAGGTGCTACTATAGGTATTTACTATGGCACTGCAGCTAACGCAGCTTCAATGACAAGTATTACCGGACAAGTTGCTGTTATAAATGGTGATTATCAATTAGTTGCAGGAACATTTACTCCTGCTACATCAGGTATCTACTACATTGGTATTAAAGCAGATCTTACTAGCAATCCTTGGCATATCAGTGTAGATGATATTAGTATTCGTGAGTCAGCTACCGAACTTGATATCCCTACTAATGTTGTTTTAATGACAACAGGGAACGGTTCAACGCTCACTTGGGATGCTGTTACCAGTGCAAACTCATATATCGTGTATGGTTGCGCTACACCTGATGGCGATTATGTTGAACTTGGTAGAACTGCTACCCCTTATTATGTTAGTTATATTGAGGATGGTGAAATGATGAAATTCTTCAGAGTTACAGCTTCAACTGAACCTGCTGGAACTCCTGCTAAAGGAAACAGAAGAAATTAACAATTAATGTAAGGGCGGAATATCTTCCGCCCTCCTAAACAATAAGAGAGTCCTGCGGATTAATTCGCGGGACTCTTTTTTAAATTAAAAAAGAAAAGTGAAAAGTGAAAAGTTAAGGTATTGCTTCCTCCTACGCTTTGGCTTCGGAGGATGTATCCCCCTTCGCTTTAGTAGCTTCGGAGGATGTATCGCAATGATGATTGTAGGGATCGCTCGTACGCATCGGGTTTCATACTCTTTTTCTCTTTCTTTTTTCTTTCTTTTTTCTTCTCTGTCTCCTCAATCCTTTAGATAAAGAGGACACAAGATGTGTTGTATTATTTAATAAATAAAAATAATCATAATTTTAAAAATAGTTATTGACAGTAAAATCAATGTTATGATAAACTGCATTATGAATTGAGATAAAATAGGGCTTTAACTTATGATTGTTAGTTATTTTATGTAGAGACAAAAACCACGCTACTATATTTTAAAGTAACTAACTCCGAAAAAGCTCGTAAATAGTGAAAACTTTGGTGTTTTAGGTAGGAATTACTTAGGGCTTATTATAACGCCACTATAATTATTCTAATAGAAAAAAGCAGATAAAACGCCAAATAAAGGGTATTCAATGAAATGTAGCGACATTATGAAAGTGAAAAATATTTCTTAACTCTATGTCCGGTCTGTTTTTAATTACAAAAGATGGTAATCATTAACAACCATTATTGTGGAAATATTTCCACTTTTCTCCTTGTTTGTTACATTAAAACAAATAACATCTAAGTATGTTATGGGAGAAATTATGAAAAAGAAGATCTTGTTAACACTTATGTTGAGCATTCTAATGATGACGGGATTATTAGCACAATCTTTTACGATAACTTTTGAAGGGACAAGCAATAGACCTACTCAAATTGAAAGCTATGAACTTTCAGTTGGTGCTAGACCAGGTGCTCCTACTCAAGTTGGGTTCTTTAAATTTCGGGATGTATTGTGGGGTCAGCCCGCGGTTTATACCAGTTCGATTATTTTCAAGAAAATGAGTCCTATTACAACAAATTCCGTAATCAAATTTGATTATAGATTTGTTAAAGAGGATAATACAACTTTACCGTTTGTTGTTGGTCATAACTACTTAAAAGCTTCAGTATCTACTAATGGATTCTCTTGGTCAGAAATTACTGCTGCTGATGGTAAGATAAACAATGGGAATCACACAAACTCTGCTACAATGGCATCTCATACTATCAATATCGGTGCCTATGCCGGTCAAACAAATTGCAGATTTAAATTTGAGGTGAGCAGGCATACTACTGATCCTGTGTCCTTCTTCGATATCGATAATATCTTCTTTGGCGAAGGGACACCAGGAGATCCGGAGGAACCAAATGATTCGCCTGTAGAAATTACTCCAAGTGCATTAGACTTTGGTATAGTAAATGTTCCGAATAATGTTTCTAAAACAGTTATTATTAAAAATGTAAGCACAGGAAATATAACCATGACTAACGGCACTTTTACCAGTGGTAATGCTAATACTACTGCTGCTGAATTTGGTTGGTCGATTGTATCAGGTTCACCGGCTCTTGCTCCAGGTCAATCAGTGGGTATTGCCGTTAAACTTACTCCTAGAAGTGATGGTCCTAAAAAGGCTACTCTTCTTGTTAGTAATTCTACCGGTACTCCATTTAATGTGGAATTGACAGCTAATTCAGATGATTTATCTATTTCCATGGCTGATAATATTACTATAGACTTTGAAGGATCAACTGCTATTCCTGTTGAAATTAAAAATCTCGAAGGCTTTACTTCTCCAGGAGTACAGAATAATACTCAAGGTAACACAGGTAATTTTCTCAGTGGAGGAATTTTAGCACCTTTTGGTGGTGGTTCGGGTGGCACTTTTAATGGGTACATTAATTTCAAGCCAATGAGAGATATTACAGCAACTTCCGGTCTTAAATTTAGATATAAATTTAGAACATGGGTTGGTGACAATGTAGCTTTGCAACTTGCAGCTAATCATAACTACCTTGTAACTCAAGCATCTACCAATAATGGTGTTACCTGGGTTGCTCTTGATCAGATTAACAGTACAAACCATACAAACTCTAATGTAATGGCTGAGCGTATTATCAATATTGGTGCTTATGCTAATAAAACTGTTATTTTTAGATTACAAGTGAACAGAAAAGATGAAAGTATAGCTTTTGATATTGATGATATCTTCTTTGGCGAAATCCCGGCAACACCAATTGCAACTCTTACTCCAACTGCGTTAAATTTTGCTAAAGTAGATCTTAATAGTTCTGTTTCTAAGGAATTAGCAATCAAAAACACAGGTGGTGGGATTTTGTCCATCGTCGAAGGTAATTTTGTCGGTGCGGATGCTAATGAATTCGAGTGGGTATATGTATCAGGGCCAACAGAAATTCCTGCAGGTCAATCACTGGTTGTCGAAGTAAATTTTACTCCTTTAACCGCAGGTATTAAAGATGCTACTTTTGTTATTTCGAGTAATCTTGATGAAGCAATTAATGTGCCATTAACCGGTGAAGGATATGACCCCATCATCTACTTACCTCTTACTTTAGATTTTGAAAATACCACTGTTCCTGATGAAATTAAATATAACAACATGGGACTGACTAATAATAGTGCTCATAATGTCGGATCAGGTATATTTCTCACTGCGTCTTTACAATCTACTAGCGATAATGGTTATATTCAATTCAGAGCTATGAAGGATATTACAGACACTTCTGTGATTACTTTCGATTATCAATTTCTTGCAATGGGTTTTGGACCAAATGGACCTTTAACATTAGCTTCCAATCATAATTACTTTGTAGCTATGGTATCTACTGATGGTGTTAATTTTACTCCTATTGCAGGTAATGATGCTAAAATCAATAGCACAAACCATACAAATTCTGCTATAATGGCTAATCATACTATTAATATCGGTGCCTATGCCGGTCAAACCACCTTCTTTAGATTTGAAGTAATTCCGCATTCCAGTCAATCATACTACTTCGATATTGATAACATTAAATTCGAAAATGTCTATGATATTACTATCCCTGCAGGAAGCGGTGCTACTGATCTTATCGTCTTAGCAGATAAGAATGTAGAATTACAGTTTATGGAACCAAACAGTGCAGGTTTCACAGTTGATGTATCCATGATAGATTTTTTACCGGCTATTGGAACCGGTCTTCCTGAAACAGTGGATTCTTTCTTACCACGCTACTGGGTAATTGACTCTTCTGTACCAAATCCGGGAACATATAATATTACCTTTGATCTTGAAGGTTTAACTACTGATTATAACTTGGTTAGATTCTTTAAGAGAGCTAATAGTTCTGCAGATTGGGAAGATGTGGTTGCTGATTTACATGCTATTTTAACTCTTGCTGGAAGTAAAGTTACTATTTCCGGTTTAGATAGTTTCTCTGAATTTGTACCGGGAATCGACTCAACTCTTCCTGTTACTCTTGCTTCCTTTAATGCAGTGCAAACAAACAATAACTTTGCTCAAATTAATTGGGTAACTGCTTCAGAGAACAATGTCTTAGGCTATAATATTTATCGTGCTGAGACTAAAGAACAAAATGCAGCTATTCGGATAACACCAACTATGATTGAAGCTCTCAACGCAGCAGCCGGTGCAAGCTACTCATATGTTGATAATGAAGTTGAATTTGAGATTACTTACTACTACTGGTTAGAAACTAACGACTTCGATGGTACTTCCGAAATGGTTGGTCCTGTAACTGTTAAAATCAATGGTGATAATGAGCATGGAATTGAAGAAGTGTTGCTGGGCAATCAGTTATTTGCTAACTATCCAAATCCATTTAACCCTTCAACCTCTATCTCTTTCTCAATTGCAGAACCGCAAGCCGTAACTATTGATGTTTATAATCTTAAAGGTCAGCTTGTTAAGAGAGTTTTTGATAAGCAGGTTAATGAGATTAATGTTAAACATAATGTCGTATGGAATGGTCAAGATTCTAATGGTCGCAGCGTTGCTTCCGGAGTCTATTTCACAATTATGAAAGCAGGTAATCAGAGATTTACCAATAAAGCTGTTTTAATGAAATAATAAATATAAGGGCGGAATCTTTTCCGCCCGCTTTTTTTAAGATTAATTTGAATTAGATCTTTAACTTGGTCACTGTTGGTTCTACTGTATAGAAAAGAATACCACACTGCTATAACAAAAGTAGCCAACGCTGGAAAAGCTAAAAGATTGTAGGAATACGGCGTTCTATCTTAGGATTTGTTTAGAAAGAAATACAAATTTGCGATAATCATGAGCAAAATTGACAAATCAGAAACAACGCCACTAGTAGGGTATTAAATAATTGTAATGACGCGGTGAAAGTTAAATGTTTCATACCTAAATGTTCGGTCTGTTTTTAATTACAAAATATTAGTAGTTATGAATATTATAGCTTATAGAAATATTTCTACATTTCCCCGGTTTATTATGCACAAAAAACAAATAACATAAGTTATGTTATGGAGACAATATAATGAAGAAAATAATAGTAGCAGTTACGCTCTGCGTTTTAATGATAACAGGACTATTTGCTCAACAGTTGATAGATGGATATGAAACACCGGAACCGGATGGTAGAGCAACTTACTCCTTGCCTCAAACTATAGATTTTGAAGGAACAACAGATATACCAGGTCAAATTGCAAGTAAAAGCGGCAATTTCCAATTAACAACTAATACTTATGGTTGCACAGGTAATGTTCTTTCTTGTAGTTTTGCTTTTGGTGAGGGTTTTATTCAGTTCAGTCCAATGACCAACATTACAGCCAATTCTGTAATCCAATTTGATTATAATTTTGTTAGCTATATGGCCCCAAATCCAGCTCTACCGCTTAATCCCGGTCCTTACTACTTTAGAGCCGGAGCTTCCACCAATAATGGTGCTTCCTGGACAATTATTGATCAAATCAATAACACCAATCATACAAATTCTGCAGCAATGGCTCCTCACACTATCAATATAGGTAGTTACGCAGGTCAAACTGTTGTCTTCAGATTTGAAATAAAAAACAATGGAAGTAGTTTGCCGGTCTTTAATATTGATAACATACTCTTTACTGAACGCTTAGCATCGCCAGTTATGACTCTTTCTACACCTGAATTGGACTTTGGTAGAGTAGATATCTCGGAGATCGCTTCTCAACAACTTTTTGTTACTAACACAGGTAGTGGAACCTTACATATCACCGGTGGTGCGATTACCGGACCTGATGCAGATCTATTTAGTTGGTCAATTCAACCGGGTGCTTTGCTAAACCTTACTCAAGACCAATCATTGGCTGTTACAATGAGGTTTGCTCCTACGACTTTAGGAGCTAAAGTGGCTACTCTTACAATTAGTGCTCAGGGTATTCAAAGCAGTGTAGATCTGATAGGCTTTGGATATTCTCCGGGCATCATTATGCCTCTTACCTTAGATTTTGAAGGAACAACCGTTATTCCTGAAGAAATTACTGGAACAGACATGATAGTTCAGGTTGCAGAAACTCATGGTAACACAAGCAGTATTCTTACTAAAAGTTTTTGGGGAATGGGACCTAGTGGTTATATCCAGTTTAAGCCGGTAAGCAATATTACCGCAAACTCTATTATTAAGTTTGATTATAGATTTGTTGGCGGCGTGCCACCATGGCCTGCTTTACAATTTCTTAACAGTCATAATTATTTTGTAGCCAAAGTATCTACTAATGATGGTGCTACATGGGCAAATATTGCTCAAATTAACAGTACAAACCACACAAATTCTACAAATATGGCTAGCCGTATTATTAATATTGGTGCTTATGCAGGTCAAGCTGCTATCTTTAGATTTGATATGGTCTATGATGGTACTAATATTCAGTATTTCGATATTGATAATATTTTCTTTGGTGAACGCTTAACAACACCTGTTGCAGAATTTTCTCACAATGCGTTAGACTTTGGCACAGTAGATCTTCCGGAAACTGCTTTGCAACAAGTCTCTATCACTAACATAGGTGGTGGAACTTTAAACATCAGTTCTATTGAAATATCAGGTCCTAATGCTAATGAGTTTAATTTCTCAACTGCACAGGGTGCTTCAATGGCTCTCACTCAAGACCAATCATTGCTTATCACAGTTGGGCTTACTCCTTTAACCGAAGAAACTAAACTGGCTACTCTTGTTGTTACTGATGGAAATGGTAATAACTATAGTGTAGATCTGACAGGTTTTGGAAATGACACTATGAATTTTACTTTAGATTTTGAGGGGATAACAGAAATTCCTGAAGAAATTGCAGCCACCGATATGCTACTGTATGGTGCAAACGATCATGGTAATACAAGTGCTATTCTTACTAGAGGTTTTGCATCACTAGCTCCTGCTGCTTATATTCAGTTTAAGCCGGTAAAAAGTATCACAGCAAATTCTATGATTAAATTTGATTATAGATTTGTTGAAGCCGTGCCACCATGGCCTGCTTTACAATTTCTTAATAGTCATAATTACTTTGTAGCTAAAGCATCTACTAATAATGGTGCTACATGGGCAACTATTGCTCAAATTAACAGTACAAACCACACAAATTCTGTAAATATGGCAAGCCGTGTTATTAACATTGGTGCTTATGCAGGTCAAACTGTTATCTTCAGATTTGATATGGTCTATGATGGAAATATCCAGTATTTCGATATTGATAATATTTTCTTTGGTGAACGCTTAACAACACCTGTTGCAGAATTTTCTCACAATCCGTTAGACTTTGGCACAGTGGATCTTACAGAGAGTGCTTCGCAACAAGTCACTTTCACTAACATAGGTGGTGGAACTTTAAACATCAGTTCTATTGAAATATCAGGTCCTAATGCTAATGAGTTTAATTTCTCAACTGTACAGGGTGCTTCAATGGCTCTCACTCAAGACCAATCATTGCTTATCACAGTTGGGTTTACTCCTTTAATCGAAGAAACTAAACTGGCTACTCTTGTTGTTACTGATGCAAATGGTGATAATTACAGTGTAGATCTGACAGGCTTTGGAAATGACACGATGAATTTTACTTTAGATTTTGAAGGAACAACAGAAATTCCTGAAGAGATTGCTGAAACCGACATGCTATGGCAGGCTGCTGGTAATCATGGTAATACAAGTGCTATTCTCACTCGAGCTTTTGCCACACCAGCTCCTACAGCTTATATTCAGTTTAAGCCGGTAAAAAATATCACCGCAAACTCTATGATTAAATTTGATTATAGATTTGTTAACGGCGTGCCACCATGGCCTGCTTTACAATTTCTTAATAGTCATAATTACTTTGTAGCTAAAGCATCTACTAATAATGGTGCTACATGGGCAACTATTGCTCAAATTAATAGTACAAATCACACAAATTCTGCTAATATGGCTAGCAGGGTTATTAATATTGGTGCATATGCAGGTCAAACTGTTATCTTCAGATTTGATATGGTTTATGATGGTAATATCCAGTATTTCGATATTGATAATATTTTCTTTGGTGAACGCTTAACAACACCTGTTGCCAACCTTTCGCACAACTTGTTAGACTTTGCTACAGTGAATGTTCCAGAGACTGCTTCGCGACAAATATCTATCACTAACATAGGTGGTGGAACTTTAAATATCAGTACTATTAGGATAGAAAGTCAAATGATTTCCAGAGAATTTAGTTGGTCAACAGTAGAAGGTGCTTCAATGGCTCTCACTCAAGACCAATCATTGGCTATCACAGCCAAGTTTGCTCCTTTAACCTCAGGTAATAAAGAGGCAAATCTGGTTATTACTGATGATCTTGGTAATAGAAATATTGTAGCCCTGACGGGTGTTGGATATTCTACTACTATCGTTATGCCTCTTACTATAGATTTTGAGGGAACAACCGTTATTCCTGATGAAATTGCAGGAACAGACATGACTCTGCAAACTGATCATCATAACAGTCCGGGTAATATTCTTACTAGGGGTATGGGAGCTTTTGGATCGAATAGCGCATATGTTCAGTTCAAACCATTAAGCAACATTACAACAAGATCCCTAATCAGATTTGATTATAAATTTGTGGCAGTATTTGAACCATATCCAGCTATACCATTCGTTGAAAACTATGATTATTTGGTAGCTAAAGTATCAACTGATAATGGTGTTACATTTACAACCATTAATCAAATTAATAGTACAAACCATATAAACTCTGCTGAAATGGCTATGCATACAATCGACATTGGTGCTTACGCAGCTCAAACTGCTATATTTAGATTTGAAATAGCTCCTAACGGCTCTGAAGTATTCTACTTCGATCTTGATAATATTTACTTTGGCAATCGCCCAACAACACCTGTTGCCCATATTTCTTCTAATTCCTTAGACTTTGGTACAGTGGATGTTCCTGAGATTGCTTCGCAACAAGTTTTTGTTACTAACATAGGTGGTGGAACTTTAAACATTAGCACTGTTGAAATATTAGGTACTAATGCTAATGAATTTAGTTGGTCAACTGCAGAAGGCGCTTCAATGGCTCTTACTCAAGAGCAATCATTGGAAGTTACAGCGAAGTTTCTTCCTTTAACATCAGGTAATAAAGAAGCAAATCTGGTTATTACTGATGCTCTTGGGAATAGCTACTATGTTGCGTTGACAGGTACCGGATACTCTACTACTATTACAATGCCTCTTACTTTAGATTTTGAAGGGATAACCGATATTCCTGAAGAAATTGTAGCCACCGACATGCTATTGTATGGTGCAAACGATCATGGTAATACAAGTAGTATTCTTACTAGAGCTTTTGCCATAATCGCCCCTACTGCTTATATTCAGTTTAAGCCGGTAAGCAATATTACAGCAACTTCCAAAATCAAATTTGATTATAGATTTGTTCACGGCGTACCACCATGGCCTGCTTTACAATTTCTTAATAGTCATAATTACTTTGTAGCTAAAGCATCTACTGATAATGGTGCAACATGGACAACTATTGCACAAATTAACAGTACAAACCACACAAATTCTGCAAATATGGCTAGCCGTGTTATTAATATTGGCGCTTATGCAGGTCAAACTGCTATCTTCAGATTTGAAATGGTCTATGATGGTACTAATATTCAGTATTTCGATATTGATAATATTTACTTTGGTGATGTCGAAACAGAACTTACCATTCCTACTAATATTGCTATAACAACAACAAATAATGGTCTAGCTATTAGTTGGGATTTGGTAGATAACGCAAATTCATATATTGTGTATGGTTGCGATACCCCTGATGGTGAATATGAGTTGGTTGATACTGTTGCCGGTACTTCTTATCTCTATAACGAGGCTGACGCTATTAAGTTTTTTAAAATTAAAGCTTCAACTGAATATGACGGTAATCCAGCCAAGGGATTCGGAAGAAGAAATTAACAATAGTAATTAATAATTAATAATTAATAATGAATAATGAATAATTAATAATTGTAATTCAAAACAATAAGAGAGTCCTGCGGATTAATTCGTGGGACTCTTTTTTTAAATTAAAAAAGAAAAGTGAAAAGTGAAAAGTAGGGGCGTATTGAATACGCCCTCTTTAACTGGGATTGCGGGCGGCTCGCCCGTATTCATTCCTCTTCAAAGAAGGGGAATCTTACTGGGATTGCGGACGCCCACGTCCGTATTAAATCTTTCTCCATCAAGGAGATAGAAATAAGATATGCTTCGGAAGGATAAGATTCCCCTTCGCTGAAGGGAAATGAATACGGATGTGGGCATCCGCAGTCCCAGTGAAGAGGGTAACCACAAGGGAGTACCCCTACAAATTAGACGCAAAATGTTGCGTCTTTACAGCATACAAAGGGGGTAGGGGATTTGAAGAAGCAGTCCGCTGGTCTCTTATCAATTAAACAATTCAACAAATCAACAATTCAACATGCAATTAATTATTAATGAATTGTGATTTATTTATTGACATAATTCAGGAGTTAATTATATTGTAATTAGATTTCGGAACAAAAGGATTCGTCTGCTTGTTTGGAAATATATAAGATCCAAAAATCCTGAGATTAAGGTAAATACTAAATTCAAGGGATGGAGCAAGAAGTATATAGTAATGGTGAATGCCTATTATAGATAACTCCGTCCTGAAACGGAGTTTTTTTTATGGAAAAGAAAATTAGAACAGTAACGATAACAGTCCAAGACAGAGAGAAATCGTTTAAGGATGTCTCAGCGATATTGCATGATTTGGCTGATAATATCATCCTAAGAGTTGGTTATCCATTCCCCAATCAAAACATCTCAATCATATTCATTATCATTCAATTAACAAATGACGAATTAGGAGCTTTCACCGGGAAATTAGGGCAGCTTACTTCCGTTAATGTAAAATCAACAAGTTTAAAAATTCAAACAGAGATATAAAAGAGGTATCACATGGTAAAAGTTGACACAAAAGGTTTAGAATCATTCATCCCTGAAGATGAGATATTCAGTTTATTAGAGAGTACAAAGAATACCACAAAAGCAAGAGTTCAAGAGATTATTGCCAAATCATTAGACAAAAACAGATTAAGTCCGGAAGAGACTGCTACACTGATTAATTGTGAAGATCCTGAATTAATTCAAGAGATTTATAAAGGTGCCAGAGCTTTAAAAGAGAAGATTTATGGCAATAGAATTGTTCTGTTTGCCCCACTTTATGTTGGTAATGAGTGTATTAATGATTGCAGATATTGCGGATTCAGAATCTCCAATAAAGAGACTTTCCGAAACACTCTCACTATGGATCAATTGGAAGATGAAGTAAGAGCCTTAGAAAAGAAAGGTCATAAGAGATTAATCATGGTTTATGGTGAGCATAATATGTATTCACCTGAATTTATCAGAGATACAGTATTGAAGACTTACTCTGTCAAAGAGGGTAAAGGCGAGATTAGAAGGGTTAATATTAATGCTGCCCCACTTGATGTAGAAGGTTTTAAAACTGTTAAATCATCAGGTATTGGAACTTACCAGATATTCCAAGAGACATACCACAGAGAGTCTTATGAATATTTCCATCCAACCGGCCCTAAAAGTAGTTACTTATGGAGACTTCATGGTTTAGACAGAGCTATGGAAGCTGGCATTGATGATCTCGGGATTGGTGCCTTGATGGGTTTATTCGATTGGAGATTTGAGGTAATGGGTTTACTTTATCACACAATTCACTTAGAAAACAAGTATAATGTAGGACCTCACACTATCTCCTTCCCACGCATTGAGCCTGCTAATAATACCGAAATGACAGAGAACCCACCTGCTGGTGTTTCTGATGACGATTTTAAGAAATTAGTGGCTATCTTACGCTTGGCTGTTCCTTATACAGGATTAATTTTAACAGCTAGAGAACCTATTGAGATTAGGAATGAAGTTATTGGCTTTGGTGTTTCTCAAATTGATGCAGGTTCCAGTATCGGAATCGGTGATTATTCTCATAAAGATGAAGAGAGTTTCAAGAAGAGTCAGTTTGTTTTAGGTGACCAACGCTCACTTGATGATGTGATTAGAGAATTAGCTACTCATGGTTTCTTACCTTCCTTCTGTACTGCTTGCTATAGATTAGGTAGAACCGGAGAGCACTTTATGGAGTTTGCAATCCCTGGTTTTGTGAAGAGATTCTGCACTCCTAATGCCATGCTTACTGTTTCTGAATATATTTACGACTATAGTTCACCAGAGACAATTGAAGCTATTAATGCCCAACTTGCCATAGAAATGGAAGAGATGGAAGAGGGAAAAATCAAAGAAGAACTTAAAGAGAAATTGATTCGTGTTGCTAATGGCGAACGCGACCTTTATTTCTAACTAATTATAAAAAAAGGGGTAATCTTTTGAGGTTACCCCTTTTTTACGCAAATTAAATGTATGTTTAATTGTTGAATTGTAGAATCTGGTAAAAAACAGGTTATGAGAAGCATTAAAGGTTCCTACTACCAATTATTGTATATAGAGATTAAATATTTTGCGTCTTTAGTTACCTCCAAGCAGCAATTAGGCAGGAGATTTGGGGCTCTACCTTTGGACTTTAGTAGATTTATCGATTGATTTTCGCTGACACAACGGTCAAAGAGAGAAGGTGGCTATGAAGGTGGGAGATTTCACTGGGATTGCGGACGACCCGTCCGTATTAAACCTATCCCTATCATAGGGATAGAAAGACCTTGCCTTTTGCAAGGTAAAGACTCTTCTCCTCCGGAGATGAGCGAATACGGACGGGTCGTCCGCAATCCCAGTTAAGGGATCCCGTACCAATCTTAATCTGTCTTCAAGCAAAATTGACCCTGGGCTATATTATTTATTCCTTTTCAAGGATTATAAAGGATTTAGGGGCGTTCATTTTAGCCTATTTTCTCTAAGAAGAATGATAATGGCTTAAACATGATGGTCTCGTTTACTAAAAAGTAACAAAAAGAAACTTTTCCTTGACAGAATCATGAGGAATCAATAAAAAGGCTATACTTAATGAAAATGATGTGGCGGGATAGCTCAGTTGGTAGAGCAGA
>JBAYZI010000039.1:0-20252 GCA_041672585.1 Cloacimonadales bacterium (SeqCode)
TCATAAAGTAGATTTTGTCTTTATCAGAAGTTTTAGCTACAAAAGCAAAGCTCTCTCCATCAGGGAACCAGCACAGGTTATTCTTATCATAATTAAAGCCTTCAAACTTTCCGGTAGCTTCCCCGGTAAAAATCTTCTTGTTGTTCTTGCCCGGTTCATAAAACGAACCCAGCCAGACACTTTGTCGCCAATTTCTATCAGTAAAGTAGATATAGTTGGAGCCGTCAGGGCTTATTTTACCCCCGTAATTACGAGAACCACCTTGGCTTTTATAGTCTGTAAGTCGTTCACTAACTTCATAAGGCATCTGCATTGTGGTTAGAACGGGGAGATATTCTCTCTTTAAGTAGTTCTTCCAGCTCAATTCTAAATCTTCAAAGGTCATACCAAACAGAGACTTGGCTATCTTATCTGCATCTGCTTGATTGCGGAAAGCATAAAACAGCTCCATTACTTTTTCTCTGCCATACTCTTTATTGATATAGTTGAGAAAGGAATCACCTTGGCGATAGGCAAAATAACCGCCTACATTTTCCATAGGTTGTAATCTATCGTTGAGAATCTGATCCAGAATAAACATATCATTGTATTTATCCTCTCCGACTAGCGATAAAAACTCCGGTAAGCCTTCTACAAACCAAAATGGCAACCTGCTATTAGTGGAGCCATAAGAACCTTTTAGAAACCCTTGATGATCCAAAGCATTAATGTAAGCATGCGTTAACTCATGAGTAAGAACATCTTCCAGATCTTTATAAGAACCATTAAAGGGAACAACCACTCTATTCTTATAGCTTTCTGTGAACCCTCCCACACCTTCAGATAAAAGAGAATTAATCACATTTGTTGTCATAAAATCTTGTTGGGAAGAGTAAACGATGATTGGGATTCTCACTCTTAACGGAGTTGTAAAGCTTTCTCTAAGATAATAATAGGCATCTTCCGCTACCACACTTATCAACTTGCCAAAATCATCATTACCGGCAGGAAAGTAAATATCGAAATGAATGGTAGCAATTTGGGACCACTCTTCTTTTGTATTTTGAATCTTGTTTCTCCCAAAATACTGTGCATTTAGCAACAGTACGGAAAGAAGCAAAATAGTTATAATTATGAATTTACGCAAATATCCCTCACATTAAAAGACTTTCAAATTAATATACTTTTTAGGATTCTGCTTAATATCTTCAAGTAAAGAATCAGCATTATCAATAGTTTTGTTCAGTTTCTCATACAAATTTTTCTCTTCAATTAATCTCTTGATGGTGTTATCAGAATCTTGATAAGTAGCAAAAATTGTGTTTAGTTTTACTACGAACAGCTTAAGTTCATCTAAATTAGCATTAAGATTAGTAACCACTTCAGGCAGATTGGTTAAAGTAGTATCAATATTACTCTGATGTTTGGTGAAAATTGCTTCCAAACTCTTAGTACTTTTGTGCAAGCTTACCATAATAGCCTGCACTCTTTGGCTATTATCTTGTACCATAGAATTGAGGTTTTGCACAGCCTGATCAGAATTAGTAATCAAAGCTTTAGTAGAATCTATAATATCTAAATTATCATTAAGGTATTGAACTGTTGTACTTAGATCCACTACCAGGTTCTTAGCCTCATCAATCATGCCAAAAATAGAGCTGCCTGTTCTACCCGACTGAACTTTCGAGAAATCTAGGGCTTGGTCAGATTTACCGGGGATAATTTCTAAATGATGTCCGCCCATCAAACCTGATTCAGAAGCGACAAACTCAGAATCTTCCTGCAAAGAGAATTCAGGTAGCTGAATCAAAGTTTTCACCATGACTCCATCTTGCACTAATTTAATATCAGTGATTTTGCCAATAGCAATGCCGTTTACCTTAACTTTATCTCCGGGATCTAAGCCATCAGTGGTAGGAAACTTAATAGTTATCTCTTTTCTGTTTCCTGAGTAGATAATATCTTGCAGAAACACAACTCCGACAATCAATAAGACGATTCCGATAATCACGAACAGCCCGACTTTTATCTCAATAGATCTTCTATTCTTGTAATAATTACTCATCTATTTTATCCTAAGTTTTTAGTTTTTTCTTTTCAGCAGCAGGAAATAGTACATTATTTAAAATTAGCCTATAGCCTGCAGAGTTTTTGTGAAGATCTAGCACAGTTTCCGGATCGCCAACTAAATGACGATAATCCTCAGGGTCATGTCCTCCATAAAAGGTAAAAGTACCTTTACCGAGGTTTCCATGAATATATTTAGACTCTTCTGAATTGGGGATATCCCCCAGAATAATCACGCTTTTCTTGATGAATTCTTTTCTAAAAGAAGTAGTTTGCCCTAAGAAGCCATCTACTATCGGAGTATGACTTTGAGTTAGCATAGTAGGAACCGGGTCAAACTTTGCAGAGAAGTCAAAAAGCTGAAAATAATCAGCATCTGCACCTCTAATAGCTGCATAATCAGAACCATCAATATTTGAATATTCATAAATCATGGGGTTCTCTTCAATCTGAAAATTCTCAAAGGCAAAGGTTCTGTCAAAATCAAGTTTTGATTTATAATTAGGGTCAATGCCATCACCATCATACTCTTTAGGAACGATATCTACATCCCAGGCAGCCAAGGCAATATCAATCGTATCAGTAGCACCACACATGGCAAAGAGAAATCCGCCATTAACGACAAAAGCTCTAATCTTCTCTGCTACAGCGTGTTTTAATTGCCACACTTTAGCAAAACCGAGCTTGCCAGCCATATCTTCGTTGGTTCTGACCTCTTCTTGATACCAATCGGCAAATCTGTAAGAAGCATAAAACTTCCCGAATTGTCCGGTAAAATCTTCATGATGCAAATGCACCCAATCATAATCATCTAAACCTTTGGTAATTACCTCTTCATCCCATAAAGTCTCATATTCAATCCCGGCATAGGTCAAAGCAAGAGTAACAGCATCATCCCACGGGACTTTATTCGGCGGAGTGTAAACAGCTATCTTAGGTTCAACTTCCAGGAGCATAACTTCCATATTCTCTTCATTAGCAATAGCATAAATAGTTGCTACATCGTTACCTGTAATTATTTCATAACTAACACCACTGATATGCAAATCATTGATAACTGCTTGATTCTCAGGACATAAGAAAGCTCCCCCGCGATAATTAAGCAACCACTTCGAGGTTTGCTGTAACTTTAGAGTTCTAAACACAACTCCATACGCCCGCAGATGGTTAGTTTGACTATTATCCATAGGAATCAGAATTTCAGCCTGTATAATTAAGATACTTCCTACTAAAATCAGAAGCATAAAATATCTCTTCATTAATCCTCCATCAATTCAGATATAATATAATTAGATATGAACCTGCTCTTAGCAGTCAAGCATAATCTTTTCTCATTCATTTCTAATAAGTTTAGCTCCAAATATTTATTGATGATGCTCTCTTTCTGGTGGGTTAAATCAAAGTGATAAGTGCGTTTTAAATCTACTAAATCTATTCCCTTATTGAGGCGTAAGCCAAGCATAATATACTCATTTAGTTTATCTTTATAAGAAAGCTCTTCAATATTTAAGATAATTTGTTCATCTCTAATATCAGTAACCCACGCTTTAAAATCATTGTTGTTATAACGAATATTATCAAGTGTGCCAAAAGCACCTGCACCAAACCCCAGATAATCCTCCTGCTCCCAATAACTACGATTGTGCTTGGATTGATGCCCTAACTTAGTAAAGTTGGATATTTCATACTGCTCAAAACCGGCAAGGCTGAGCTTCTCACAGATTAAGTTGTACATATCACTCACAAGTTCATCTTGGGGGAGTTTCTGCACATCCGGATAGAGCTTAGCATCGTTGTCTAAAGATAAGCAATAGATGGAGATATGATCTAAATCAAGCTGAATAAACTTCTCGATATCAGCTTCTAAATCTTCTAATGTTTGGTGAGGAATCCCATAAATTAAATCTCCTGAGACATTCTTAAAACCTTTCTTTCTCAGGGAAACGACAACTTTCTCTACTAATTCAGGTGAATGCTTACGGTTCAAATACTTTAAGAATTGAGGATTCAATGATTGAATTCCCAAACTAACACGATTAATATCAGTAGTGCTTAATTCTTCTAAATAAGTATCAGTCAGAGTTATAGGATTACATTCAAGCGTAATCTCGCAAATTGTTTTTTGATAAGAGAAGCAGTTCAATATCTCTTGCAACTCATTTGGTAACAACAAAGAAGGAGTACCACCCCCAAAATAAATAGATCGAGGGTTAAAGGTATATCTCTCTTGATAGATATCTATCTCGCGTGCAATAGTTGCCAGGTATTCGCTCTTATTAGTAAGAGAAAACGGCTCTGTATAGAAGGAGCAATAACCACATCTGCTTGTGCAAAAAGGGACATGCAGATAAAAGTGTTTTATAATGCTGCTCATTAGTGTATCTTATTAAATAATCGTTCCCAACGGACTTTACCGGAACGATTTAAGGCATCCCTACCTTGCATAATATCAGTGGAAGATTCATCTCGTGAGAAGAAAATCCAGCTGGGTGTACCACTAATATTCTCTCTGGCTAAAAGTCCCCAATATCTGCCATCATAGCTGTTATTACGGTTATCCCCCATCACTAAATAGTTACCTTCAGGAACTTCCAAAGGTCCAAAATTATCCGGAGTTCCCATCTCTCTATTATCTTTCCAGGTAAGCTGGTAAGGAGTAGATTTAGTAGCATTATATTCTTGGATAAAACTAACAAATCTTCTGTTAGCAGGAGATAAATTAGCCTTACTCAAATCCTCATCTATACCATTGAAATTCATGTAAATGTACTGAGCAACTGCTTCCGGTGGGTTATTCTCAAATGCTTGATAATATTTCGCTCTATCCTGATTATAAAGAGTTGTGGCTTGCAACAACAATTTACGATAATCAAAATAGGTCTTATAAATCCCGTAATAATTACCTAAATTCTCACCATTCACAATGATATCTCTATCTATTATTTCCACAGTATCACCCGGTAAGCCAATCACTCTTTTCACAATATTCTTAGGAGCATAATAGGTTAAACCAAAAAAGGTCCAAGCCTGCATATCTATAAACTTAGCAGTGTTAATATATAAGGGAGCATAAAGCTCTTTATAATGACCGGTGTATCTGGCAAAAGGATTATATTTGTTTTGCGGATCTGTTAAATCAATATCGTTTGGGTTATCAGGATCTGTAGGCATTCTAAACGTTACTATCTCACCTCTTTTCGGATCGGTAAAATGGAACTTCATCTTGTTCGCTACCAGATAATCACCTACCAACAATGTATTCTCCATTGAACCTGACGGGATCTTAAAGTTTTGAAAGGTAAAGTTTCTAATTATCATCGCTACAACTAAGGCGTACAATATCGCTTCCACCCAATCCTGAACAAATGGCTTCTTCTTTTTCAACTCTTTATGTTTACTTTTGTCTGACTTATTTCTCATAGTTTGACCTTTTTGCTGTTTTTTATTATACTTTCTTGAACTCTCTTTAATGTCAATAAAAAAAGTAATTAATTAGCTTCTATACATCTTCTGAATCAGCAGTATCTTCTGTTTAGAAGAAGCAATTTGGAACTCAGCCCGGCGTAGTTTCTCTTTAAGCTTAAGATCATAAAAGAAGGCATTATCACCGGTAAGGCTAAACGAAATCATAGCTTCATATCGCACATTATCCAGTACCAGTTCACCATGTACAGAGATGATATCTGCCTGTTGCTCAGCTTGTCTTTGATAAGTCCAGAGCTGTTCTTTGGGGTTATAGCCGAGCGCATTATTAACAGCTAAACCTATTGTTTGCTTGCTATAATCAATATCGGTGAAGTTTTTATGGTCCCAAAAAGAGTTGGGCAAGATTTGCAAAAACGACTTTTTAACTTGGTCTATTTTATTTTCACTCACATTGATAGAATCTATAACAGCAACGCTAAGGTTTCTGTTGCCTGTTTTGAAGGGTAAATCAACAATTTTAGCAGAGATAAGCATGATAATAGCACCAAACAGCACAACCATAATGGCGATAGCTATAAGGGTGTTTTTAAACTTATGAACAAGTCCGGGAGAAGTCTTGGCTTTGGGGTCAATAACTTTTGACAGATCTATTTTACTCATGTTTCACTCCTATCAATGTGCCGGCAGTGGCATCTGTAATGAGAACATTCACAAATTCACCAATCAAGCTTGGATCACCGGGAAAGACACAAATCTTATAATCACCGGTCTTGCCTGAAAGTTCTTGATCTGACTTTCTGGAGAGACTTTCCACATAGACTTCTACTACCTTGCCAATTTGGGCTTGGTATTTTTTAAGAGTAATACCTCTTTGCATTTCTATCAAGCGTTGGAGGCGTTCCAGTCTGATACGCTCAGGAACTTGGTCAGTAAACTCGGCAGCTTTCGTTCCTTTCCGTGGGGAGTATTTATACATAAAAGCATAGTCAAACTCTATTTTTTCCATCATTCTATAGGTATCCATAAACTGCTCTTCTGTCTCACCGGAAAAGCCGGCAATCACATCAGTAGTAATAGCAATATCCGGCATATATTCTCTAAGCTTGAGGATTCTTCCGTAAAAATGTTCAGCTGTATAACCACGATTCATTCTGGTAAGAATCTCTGTATTGCCACTTTGCATTGCGAAATGCAGATTATGACAGGCTTTAGTAGATTCTGAAATGACTTTTATTAATTCATCAGAAATATCTTTAGGGTGAGACGTTACAAAGCGAACCCTTTTGATAGAAGGAATCTTGTCTATTTGCTTGATTAGATCAGGAAACTTGGTGCCTTCATAATCATAAGAATTAACATTTTGTCCGAGCAGGGTAATCTCTTTGAACCCATTATTGCCTGCTTGTTCAATCTCTGTAAGAATGTCTGAAACAGGTCGAGAACGCTCTCTTCCCCTGGTGTATGGTACTATACAATAAGAACAGAAGTTGTTGCACCCCCGCATAATAGTTACAAACGCATTAAACTGTCCTTTGCGGGTAGGATAGATAGAGTTATAGATCTCATGCTTGTTAAAATCAGCACTAAGATGTTCGTCTGGGGAGTTAATAATATGGGGAATTTCGCTATATTGGTCAACGCCAACAACAAAATCCACCCCTTCCTGCATGGTCATTAATTCATCTTGCAGTCTTTGAGCCATGCAGCCGATAACCCCTATTTTAAGATTTCTATTGGTACGCTTTCGAGCTTTTTCATTAGAGATTCTACCCAAAACCCGATCTTCTGCATGCTGTCTGACAGAACAAGTATTAAAGATAATCACATCGGCATCGGCAATAGTATCAGCTTGATTGTAACCGTGATTATTGAGAATAGTAGCTACCAATTCACTATCAGCTAAATTCATTTGACAGCCATAAGTTTCTATATAATATTTCATTTTTACCTTCTAAACATTCACTATAGGAGTCGGTCTATGTTGATCCGCAATGATTAACCGAGCAGTATGGTTTATCTCTTTCAGATATTCACTCATCTCTTTTTCAGCTAATATGGGACTATTATTGGTTTCTGATAAATGGGCAAGAATAAGGTTCCCTAAGCGTGGATGAATCACATTTCTCACAATCTCGACAGCCTGTTTATTGGACAAATGACCTTTCAGACTTCTCACTCTTTGCTTGAGTTCCCAGGTGTAGGGACCTGTCAGGAGAGCCATTTCATCGTGATTACTTTCCAGAATAAGGGTAGTAGCACCCATAAGTTTATTGAGAAGCAGTTTAGTGGCAAAACCTAAATCGGTGGCAATTGCCAGCTTCTGTTCATCATTATCCAGTTGGGAAAAGAGAAAATTACTGCTATCCACAGCATCGTGCGACGAACTAAATGAGGTAACTTTGATATCACCAATTTCAAACTCTTCTCCTACGCTGAAATAGATAGGTGGTGTTTTCAAAACTCCCACTTTAGTAGAACAACAGCGATAGGTAGGTTCTGTGAAATAAATCGGGATATTAAGTTTTCGGCTAATCACCCCTGCCCCATTAATATGGTCACCATGCTCGTGAGAAATGACAATTCCGGTAAGTTTGGTTGGGTCTATTTCAATCTCTTCCATAGCACTAAAGGTCTTCTTACCTGATAACCCTGCATCTAAAAGAAGATAGGTATCGTCAGTGAAAACAAGATTGGCATTGCCTTTACTGCCACTAAGTAAAACAGAAGTGCGTAACATCAACTAACCTTTATAATAGAACTTTTGGTTAAGCTTATCAAAATCCGACCATTTAGAATTGCTGGAACTAGCTTCGATAATTTGTTTCACACCGGTAGCTTGAGCATCCATGTTATCTGCTAAGTGCAGTACCATTGCTTCCAGGGTTTGCGGTAAACGAACAGAACCTTTTTCAAATTCACCATGATGAGCTAGCACCATGTGACGCAATTTCATCAAGAGTTCAGCCGGGAAGAGATTGATTTTGGCAGCCTCTTCGGTAATAATTCTATCAGCAATCACAAAATGTCCAATTAATCTTCCTTCATCCGAGAAATCAATCCCAATAGCAGAATCGTATTCATAGACTTTACCCATGTCGTGGAGAATCGCACCGGCAATCATTAAATCACGGTCGATAGGGTATAACGAACAGACATAATCACAGATTTTAGCTACAGCGAGGGTATGTTCCAAAAGTCCGCCGGCGTAGTTATGATGCCAGCCTTTGGCAGCAGGAGAGCCAATAAAGAGATTGAGAAAGTTCTTATTCTCGAAAATACCTTTGAGCAGTGCGCTGAGAAACTCATTTTCCAGAGAATCAATAAGAGCAAAAAACTCATCGGTTAAACCGGTGATATCTTTTTGGGTACTAGGAACCAGTTCAGCCAAATCATACTCTTTCTCTTCCATATTGAAGATCTCATTAATAGTTATTTGATTATTCTTATTGTACTTAATGACGATTCCTTTGATCTTAATGACATCCCCAATCTCAAACATCTCAGACTTGGCTTGGGCATTCTTCCAGACATTAGCGACCACAAAGCCGGTACTGTCTGCCAGTTTTAATCTTAAGAAATAATCTTTATTTCCTTGCCTCAGCTCTTTTTCCACCACTAAAAAATAGCTATCAATCTCTTGGTTAAGACAGTTAGCTAAATCGTTTACACTTATTCTATTCATTTAATTAATTCTCCTAAGTATTAAAATCTTTCGTAATTGGGAGCTATTTCCTGTTGGGGTTGTAGCTTTCATAAAATAGACACCTGTAGCAAGTTGGCTAGGTAATTTATAAGAATTATCACTGCTGTGGAAAGTGCCAACCTTCTGTCCACGAATATTATAAAGAGTGATAGTAGCATAGTTTTCTTTAGAGTTTGAGCGAAGATGCAGAGTTTCGCCGGAATAGCAAGGATTAGGATAAGTAGAAAGCGTTCTAGCTTCCTGAACTTCATGCTCTTCATTAGAAACTAAGATATTATCTTGAAGCTGAAACCTTCTAAAACTGATAATCTCATTGGTATCAGTACGGTAAATAATAGCATTGGCAAACTTATTTCCATTGGAGGTAGTATAAAGACTATCAACACTATCAGCTTCATAAGTAAATTCGAAAAAGGCATCACCATCATCATTTAATCTTTCAAAATTAGCAGTAACACCGGGTATTTCAGTAACAACAAATTCATCACCAACTTCAGAAAAGTGCTTGGTTTGTTGAGAAATAAAGACATCAACATCTAAATGCTCGGCAAAGCTATCGAACAAATATCTTTCACCGTAATTAAATGAAGTATGGTAAGTTAGAGTGCTATTCTCATTATCGGTAATAGTTTCTTCTATAAGGTCAAAAACTTTAGGAAAGTAGTAAATATTGTTCTCTAAATTCTGTTCCATTGCTGAAACATTAAAGCTATTAAAATAAGTAGTTCCGTTGATAATTGTCAAGGGGGTGAGATTTACGCCAAAATTAACAAAGTATTGATAGGCATAGTTGGAGTAAAAAAGTTGATCAGAACCATCAATTCCCAGATTGAAGATATACCAATTTGCTTGTGTAACATTGTGTTGTGATGCAAGGACCTGTTCAGTGATGAAGTTATTACCTGAGACAAAATTCATGATTATGGCAGTGTTATCTTCTTCTGCAAAATTAGTAACTCGAAGTGTGTTAGAATAACTTTCACTGCTTAAGGAATCCCTTCTCAGAGTAGTAGTTATCTTATATTGAGAATTGGGAACAGGTAGCTGAAGAAAGATAGGCGATTCACTGTTTATTGTGTTGTCTGATAGAGGTTCCAGATTTATAAGATGAGTGAAAGTTTGCGAAGAATAGACTTCCGGATTGGGATGTTCGACTTCAATCAACAGCTCCAGATTGGTAGCCGGTTGAGGTAAATAGTTGCGAATTAGATAGTTATATTCCCATAAATCATCACGACTATATTCCACCGTGGTTTTGAGAATCTTAAATTCGTCGATAACACCCTCTGATTCAACATAGCCATCAAGTGTAAAGAGTAGTTCTTGGGTAATATTCAAATCATAGAAGCGTCTAAAATAGGCTGTATTATTCTCTACCACTTTGTAAAAACTACTTTTACCGCTTCCAGTAGCAGAAGCCATATACTTATTTTGGAAGTGTGTTTCGTTATCTACAATCACCCAAAGCCCTTCCCCACTATATGAAGAAGATAGATTAAAGCGATGCCAACCTGCCTCGGTAATTGAAATATTAGAAAGATTTAGCTCGGGAATTTGTTCGCCAAAAAGCGGATCAAAATGAGAACCTTCTGTATAGGTAAAACCCCTTACTGTAACAGGTGTTTGGGGAATGGTAGGAAAATAAATATTCACAGAATTAACAGTCAGGGAAGTAGCATTTACCACAAACTCAGTAGCAATAAACCTAACTGCCCAAGTTTCTGCACCATACCAATAGGTAATAGCTGATTCATTCTGAAAATTATAGAGAGAATAGTCTTTAGATTCCATGGCTATAGTCTGATTGGTAGCTATTTCAGTAAGAGAAAATAGTTGGTTCACACCCATTAAAAGTAATAATATCAGTAATTTAGATAGTTTCACCAAGCTCATCAATAATCCTTTTCGCAGTTAAAACATCATTAGCAATCGCAGCTTTAAGCTCTTCCAAAGAAGCAAACTTCTGTTCTTCCCTAATCTTCTTGATAACACGTGTTTCTATTTCCAATCCATAGATAGTTTGATCAAAATCTAAAATAAAGCTCTCTATTTTTATGTCAAGATTATTACTTACTGTAGGGTTGTGTCCAATATTAGTTACACTGTAGTAAGTGCCAATGTTGGTAATGGTTTGAGAAAGATAAATACCGGCAGGAGGGGTTAATTGGTAGGGTTCTATAGGGGAAAGATTTATAGTAGGATAGCCTAAAGTTCTGCCGAGTTTTCTGCCTTCTGTAACCACCCCGCGGAAAGCAAAGCTTCTGTTTAAATATTTATTAGCTTCGAAAAGTGAACCCTTCTTGATTAATTCTCTGATTAAAGAGGAGCTGATAATGTTTCCTTGTAAAGAATACGGCTCGACCTGATAAGTTTTATAATTAAATTCTGATTCATGATTCTTCACAAACTCATAATCACCCTCTTTATTTCTGCCAAACTTAGTGTCGTAACCAAGAACAATGGCTTCAGGGTGGAACTTCTCTATAAGCTCATGTTTAAGAAACTCATAGGGAGACATTTGTGCAAATTCTTTGGTGAATTCTAGTAGTTCAATATTGTAGAATCCACATTGATTGAGCAGGTCTATTTTCTGTCGGGAAGTAGTAAGTAAGTAGGGTTTGATATCTTTTTTTAAAGTATTTTTAGGGTGACTTAAATAGGTTACGATTAAAGGTTCACATCCGTATAAATCAGCTATGTCATGAAGTTTTTCTAAAAGCTTGCAGTGTCCAAGATGAACACCATCGAAATTACCCATAGTTAGGACATACTTTGCCATTATTTGAAGACCTTTGTTGGTTGCAAAACTCCATTAGTAACTTTAGCCAGTCCTTTGGTTTCATCAAGATATTTGACAATGACAAGGGGGCTATCAAGAGTTGAAGAATCTGAGATTTTAAGCGGGCGTCCGAACCAGAAATCACTATTTTGTGTTTCAGTTAATTCGATGATAGGTGAATCGAGTAGCTTCTCAATTGGTAAAAGATAATTTATCCAGTTTTCAGAAGTTACTTCATCTAAGGCAATTGCATCTTCTAATTTAATATCAGAAACTGTTAATCTGGTAAGTTTTGTAGTTGTGGCAATAGTATCAAACATTTCCGCGATTTGCTCGGAAAGAGTGCGGATATAAGTTCCTTTACTGACACAACAACTATAAGTTAAGTAGGGAAATGAGTAATCTAATACTTGAAAGTCAAAGACTGTCATTGGTCGTTCTTCCAGAGTAAAATCTTGGTCTGCACGAGCAAGTTTGTAAGCCCGTTGTCCATTGACCTTGATAGCTGAATACTTAGGAGGAACCTGACTTTGTAGCTTCTCTACTTCACTTTTTAAGTTCTGCAAATCAAGCTCTAAGGGTAATAATTTCTCTTCTGAAATTACTGTGCCGGTTATATCGCCGGTATCTGTTTGAGTCCCAAATTGCATAGTAACTTGGTAACTTTTATCATGATTAGTTAAGTATTGGGCTATTTTGGTGGCCTTACCTACTAAGATTTGCATTAAACCTTCGGCAAAAGGATCTAATGTTCCGGCATGACCGATTTGTTTGATATTAATAGCTTTTCTGAGCTTTCTGATAACATCAAACGAAGTAATTCCTACAGGTTTCCTGATTAATAAAATGCCAAATTTATCCATAGATTTTAGATTTAATCTCTTCTATTACCTTACTTACTATTTCTGTAATGTTACCTTTTACTGTGAATCCGGAGGCTTTTTCATGTCCTCCACCACTAAATGTTTTAGCTACTTGTTGAACATTAAAATTAGGCATATCTGTACGAATACTAAACTTATATTCATTTTTACTTGCTTCTCTGTAGTAGAGAGTTACCTCCACCCCAATAGCACCTTTCACCCATTGAGTCATTTTAGCAGTAGCTTCATCATTTAGGTTATGCCTATCCAAAGACTCTTTAGTTGTGTGGAATAAGAGGATTTTACCATCTTCATACAGCTTTAAAGTAGAGAGAGTTTCAGCGATCATCTTGAATTCAGAAACTTCTTTTTCATGAAGTAACTTCACTGCTATTACAGATGGTATTAAGCCATATTGTAATAACTCTGCCGAGATATTAAAGTCCTCAGCTCTCACATTATCATTAAGGAAGTTATTGGTATCGTTGATGATACTAGTGTAAATAGCTTCAGCAAAGTACTTTTGAGTCGCTTTATCAACCTTCGGTAGATCTTTCTTAAGCAGATTATAGACAATAACTCCAACGCAAGAAGCAGCAGTATCAATATAATAATCAGCGTTTTCAATTACTTCTTCTTTGACATGGTGATCAATAACCAACACTCTGTCAGCTTTTCTGACTAAAGCTTCGGCTTTACCTATTCTACTATAATCATGACAATCAATAACAAGAATATTCTCATACTTCAGTTCGGGAGTAAGCTTAATTGTTTGATTTTGCACATCAAGATAAGCTAATCTCTCTAAAGAACCACCTTGTAATATTATATCCAAGGTGATTCCCTGAGCAGAAAACAGTCTTTTTAATCCCAGGCTGACAGCTAAACCATCTCCATCAGGATTATTATGAGTTACTATACCAAAGCTTTCTCCGGCTTGAGTAGCCTTGAGCATTACTTCCAGTTTTTGATAGAGTAACTCGAGATTGACAAGTTCTTTATTGTTCATCGTCGTCATCGTCATCTTCATAATCTTCGTCATCGCCATATTCTTCGTCATCTTCATAATCTTCGTCATCTTCTTCGTTACCATCTTCATCACTGCTGATGGCACTTAAAAGAGTTTCGATTCTGCTACTTTGCTCTTGAGAACTATCATAGCTAAATCTCAATTCAGGGATGACTCTCATCATTTTAGCATCTCCGATACTCTTCTTGAATTGTCCGGAAGCTCTTGTTAAACAAGCTTCTAACTCTTCATGAGAAAGATCAGAACTGCTATCATAAAAGAACACTTTTGCCTGTCTAAGATCCGGAGAGATTTCCACGTCTGAAAAGTAAACACCTTTCAGACGATCATCTCTAAGACTATACAACACAGCAGTATTGAACATTTTCTTTAGTTCTTTCTGCAATCTTAATATTTTAATTGATGCCATAATTACAACTTTTGTTTCTCTTCGATTTCAATATACGATTCAATAACATCGCCTTCTTTCAGATCATTAAAGTTTTCAAACCCAATACCGCATTCAGTACCGGCTTTTATGATTTTAACATCGTTGGCAAAATGCTTCAAGGAAGATAGTTTGCCTTCATAAAGAAGAACATCGTTTCTATAAATCCGAGCTTTACCTGAATTCTCGATATAACCTGTTTCCACAGCACAACCGGCAATATTACCGATTTTCTTAACTTTGAAAACTTCTTTAACTCTGGCAGAACCGGTAGCTTTCTCTACTAACTTAGGAGCTAACATGCCTTCCATAGCAGATTTTAAATCTTCAATTGCATCATAAATGATATAATACAACTTGATTTCAACACCTTCTAATTCAGCTTGTCTTTGAGCTTTTCCGTTAGTTCTTACATGGAAACCAAGAATAATAGCATTGGAAGCAGAAGCAAGACTTACATCAGCTTCATTGATACCTCCAACTGATTTTCTAATTATCTGAACCTTAACTTTATCTGTGGAAAGCTTTTCGAAGGAGTCACATAATGCTTCCACCGAACCGTCAGTATCGGCTTTAACAATAAGATCTATGGTAAGAGTTTCATTCTCTTTAATTCTATCAAAGATATTATGCAAACTTGCTTTATTTTGGAAGTTTTCTCTTTCTCTTCTAATAATAGTTCTTTCGGAGGAAATAGATTTAGCAACTTTATCGGTATCAACAACATTGAGAATATCACCGGCTTTAGGAACATCATTTAGTCCATATAGTCTGGCAACATCAGAAGGTCCTAAACTTTTGAGTTCTTTACCTCTTTCGTCTTCTAACTTTCTGACTTTTCCATAGGTAGAACCACAAATAATACTATCACCTTTCTTAATCTTACCTTGACGCAAAAGAACTGTAATTACTGTTCCTGTACTTGCATCTTTAGAAGATTCAATGACAATACCTTCACCGTGAATGCCGGATTTAGCTTGATAATCTTCTACTTCCGAAGAGAGCAGAATCAAGTCTAATAATTCATCAATATTTTCACCTGTGGCAGCTGAACATTTAGTCCACATAACATCGCCACCATAGCCTTCAAGATATACACCTTTCTCTAATAATTGAGAAATTGTTTTATCAATATTGACATTAGGTAAATCTACTTTATTTATAGCAACTATGATATCTACACCTGAAGCTTTAGCATGATCTATTGCCTCAACTGTCTGTGGCATCACACCATCAGTAGCAGCTACAACAATTACAGCGATATCTGTAAGATTAGCACCACGAGCTCTCATTGCTGAGAAAGCCTCATGTCCGGGTGTATCTAAAAAGGTAATCTTCTGATCATTATAAGTAATCTGATACGCACCAATATGTTGAGTAATACCACCTGATTCTCCGGCTACCACATTGGCATGTCTGATATAGTCTAAGATTGAAGTTTTTCCATGGTCAACATGTCCCATGATGGTTACGATAGGAGGTCTGCTGACTTTCTTCGCGTTATCAAGGCTTTCGTTTTCCTTAAAGATAATTTCTTCACCAACTTCTTCCTCAAATTTATAATCAACTTCAAACTCTTCACACATTAATTCTAAAGAATCTTTATCTAATCTTTGATTAATAGTAACCATTTGACCTAAAGCAAAGAATTTAGCAATAATCTCTGTTGGGGCAACTCCTACCATTTTTGCAAGTTCACTTACAGAAGTAAATTCACTAATCTTAATTACACCATCTTCAGTTATGTTAGTCTGCTGAGCTTCTTTATGATATTTTTTAATCTTTTTGGTCTTCTTAAGAGTCATTTTAATATTTTTAGAAATTTGAGATTCATCTAATTCTAAAGGAATATCAGAATATTTATCTCTTTTCTTGGCAGACTTAATTTTGTTTTGTAGGTGTCTGCTTGTATCTCCAAAATCTTTTGATGATTTCTTATTTTTACCGAATTTCTTAGCGATTTCTAATTTCTTAGTGTCTAAATCAGGATTGAGAACTACAATAGGATCAATAACAGTTGACTTAATATTATGTGAATCTCTTTTCTTAGGATCAAATCTTCCACCACCATCTTTTCCCGCAAAACCGGGCTTTCTTTCAAATGGTTTTCCATCTTTGTTATATCCACCTCTTCTATTATCAGAAGTTCCTTTGTAGTTACTACTAGTACCACCGCCACCGCCAGCACCACCACCGGTTCTATTATCGCGACCTTGGTAAGGTGGACGACTATCATTTCCGCGATATCCTCCCGGTCTTCTGTCCCGGAAATTATCTTGAGCAGGAGCATTCTGTTGAGTAACTTTGCGTTCTTCAACATTATCTGCGTGATAATAACTTTCAGTAGTAGCCGGTTGGCTTTTCTTTTTAAGCTGAGCTAAAATACTCTCTGTACTGACTAAGGGAATAGTTCCTTTAGGAGGAGAGGTTTTTTGAGTTCGGTTAGCAGGAGCTTCTTTTTTCTCTTCCTGTCTTTTACTTGGATACTCTTTTTTAGGCTCACTTGGTTTTTTGTAAGAATTCTCTTGTTTCAAAGATTTCTGAGCATTATCATCATTTTCTTTATTTTTAGCAGCTACTCTTTTTTCAGCTTGAGCAGCTTCTTCTTTCAATTTCGTTTGTTCTTTCTTTTGTTCAATGGCTTTTTGTTCTTGAGCTTTTTCTTGTCTGATAGCTTCATCTTTGTCATGCTTTTTGTGGGCTGACAATTGATCATTGAACATAGCTCTTATTTTGTCTGTAACTTCGTCATCTATTAAGCTCATATGACTTTTTACGACAACACCTAAATCGGCTAAAGTCTTTTTCAAGGCAGAAGCAGAAATTTTTAACTCTTTAGCAAGTACATGTACTCTGGTTTTAGACAACATTCCTCCCAATTATTGAGTTATTAATTTCAAGATTCCATTCGAGAAATCAGTGTCAGTTATGGCAATTACACTTACGGGTTCATGCCCTATGCTATCACCAATGCTTTTCATATCACTAATCATAATTATCTGAATCCTCGAATCATTATATTTGATAATTTTGTTTAAATTATTTTCCGAAATGTCTTTACTTATTATCATTACTTTTATCTTTTTATTCAAAGTTTTGAGCATACTTATTCCAAACTTTAACTTACCTGCTCTCCGGGCAAGTTGAAGTAGTCTAATTAGTTTCTCTTCTGTTTTGTCTGCAACCTCTTTAATTTCTTTTTTTTCCATATAGTTAATTCTTCTATACATTGGTTATTATCACAAACATAAAACCCACGTCCCGGTAATTTCCTTTTCAGGTCGAAAATTAATTCGTTATCCAAGACTTGAAACCGGAGTAATTTCACCTGTAAATCTTTTTTACGGCAAACTACACAGCTTCGGATTGGTTCATGATCTTTTAAACACAACTTTAGAAAGCCTCCGCAGACTCTTTTAACTTCTCAGCAGTCTTTGTTCCGATACTTCCTAAGTTACACAATTCATCTACCGTTGCTAAATAAATATCTTGAACAGAAGTATAACCATGAGATTTTAGAATTTGGGCAAGATTTGGAGTAACCCCTTCCAATTCTGAAACATGGTTAGTTATTCTTCTCTCTTCAGCTAACTTTGAATTATATTCGTCTTTTGTAAATATATCTATATTATAGTTAGTTAACTTAGCGGCTAATCTAACATTTTTACCTTTCTTACCGATAGCCAGGTTTTTGTTCTTCTCTTTGACAATTACGCGAGCAAACTTTCCACGTTCAGAGACAATTACTCTCTCAACTAAGTCTCTACCAATAGCATTTGAGATATACTCATCATCATTATCGTTAGAAACTACAATATCAATCTGCTCGCCATGAAGCTCCTTACGAATAGAATCTATTCTCAAACCCTTAGTGCCTAAGCAACTTCCGGCAGGATCTATATTCTCTTTTTCTGTGTAAACTTCCACTTTAGTTCTGATACCCGGCTCTCTCACAATCTTTTTAATAATAATATCGCCATTGAAAACTTCAGGAATCTCGTTTTCAAACAGCTTTTTAACAAATTCAGGATCTGTTCTGGAGAGAATAATAGTTACCCCGGAATCTTTTCTTCTAATATTAGTAACATAAGCTTTAATTATATCGCCTTGTTTGTAATACTCCTCCTCAATTTGCTCTTCAGGAGGCAACAAAGCTGTGGTATAACCAATATCCACTCTGATGCCACCAAAGCTCTCGCTCTTGACTTTTCCGGTTATAATTGTATTTTTCTGACTTTCGAAATGAAGTGAGGTTTTGTTAGCATCTTCGCTCTTAATTCTCTCTTGAATTGCCTTCTTGGCATTCTTGATAATTTTAGGACCCAACTCATGAAACTGCATTTTAACATCGACACTGTCGCCTAATTCAATACCCTTACCATACTGCCTTTTTGCTTCATCCAGACTGATTTCACCTAACTCGGCATCAACCAGTACTACTGTTCTTTTAAAAGTAGCATAAATATCACCGGCAGCAAAATCAAGATGAATCTTTAACTCATTCTCCGGTTCAAGCTTCTTGGCAATGGTAGAATACAAACTTTCTTTAATTATATCAGTTAACATATCTTTGTCTAATTGCTTAAAACTAGCCAACTGATTCAACACAGCTAATATATTGGAACTCATCTATCTCTCTCCTTCTCGTCTGAAAAGTCAAAAACCGTTCTCGCTTTCTTGATTGAAGTAAAGAGAATTACCACTCCTTCTTCATTTTCAGTAATTATTTTAATTGCTTGAGGAGTTACTTCGGCAAGTACACCGGTAATTTCTTTGCGCTCATCCTCTGCTTGGTACTTTATCGTAACTTTTTCATTTATAGCACTTGCATAGTGCTTCTTATATTTTAGCTCTCTTTCTAAGCCTGGTGAAGATACTTCTAATACATACTTATTCTTATAAACATCAAGTAACTCTAATTCTGCACCAGCTAATCTATTAACCGCTATGCAATCCTCTACTGTTACTCCACCAATTTTGGTTATGTATATTAATGCTACTAAGCCATGGTTAGTATTCTTCTCTTCTACATCATAGAGAGCTACACCCACTTCTAAAGCAGCTCGTTTAGCAACATCTTCTAATACGCGATCTCGTTCATTATTCATCAAATTCACCCTTAAAAAAATAAATTAAAAACCACTGTTAGTGATCCTTGACAGTGGTTAGACATATTGTTTAACACTTTCTACATCAATATTTTATGCTTACGCTATATTATTCCTTTTCATACTATATGATATTAATTTATAAGGCTCTATGTTGTCAAGATGTTCTTTGTTTTTTTTCGATTAAGCATACCTTGTAAAGTAATTACCTTATTTTAAAAGATTTTAATTTCTTTGATTGACACAATTAAGAGTTATTCTTTTATTAATAAAATGAGTAAAGGAGATAGTATGGCTACCGATAAAGATATGTTAAATTATATTTTAGAACAAATTAATAATGCCGGTGAAATTAGATATTTAAAGATGTTTGGAGAATACACTATCTATTCTGATGATAAGATTTTTGCTTTAGTCAGTGATAATAAATTATTCATAAAACCAACTTTAGCAGGTAGAGAATTCATCAAGAATGTTACCGAAGCTCCACCCTATCCAGGTGCTAAAAACTATTTTCTCATTGAAGAAGAATTAGAGGATAGTGAGTGGTTAAGTGAATTAGTTAGAATTACTGTGGCTGAACTACCGCTTCCTAAACCTAAAAAGAAGAAAGAGGTTAAGCCGATTTAAAGGTAAGCAGAAGGGCTTTTCAGTGGCATCATTATTAGTATCTCGTATAACTATCGAGATTAGATCGAGCAACCCGTTATGGTTGCCCTAAGGCTGAACATCCTGTCCTAAAATAGTTTGTGCCGTCCTATATAAGTTACCCTAAAACAATAGGAGTAATGAAATGGAAAAAGTAAAAAATGTACGAAAGAATTACAGAAGTTATAGTATAGCATTCAAAATGAAATTAGTTGACGAGAT
>JBAYZI010000040.1:0-20144 GCA_041672585.1 Cloacimonadales bacterium (SeqCode)
TAAGCGCTCCAACTGTCTACAATACTCGTTTCAATCCTTTGTTTAATGGATAATGGCTTTAGACTGATTAATTCATCCACTGGCGTTTCATAGACCCTGAGTTTCAATCCTTTGTTTAATGGATAATGGCTTTAGACTTTTTCATGATTAATTTTGAAAGTTTCTCCATTCACAGTTTCAATCCTTTGTTTAATGGATAATGGCTTTAGACAAAACAGTAACTAATATAATCCCTGTGTCATGCTAGTTTCAATCCTTTGTTTAATGGATAATGGCTTTAGACACTGTAAACAGTGAACTTGACTTTATAGCTCGCATTTGGTTTCAATCCTTTGTTTAATGGATAATGGCTTTAGACAAAAAATAACCTTTTAACAGTAAATGAACTTATTATGTTTCAATCCTTTGTTTAATGGATAATGGCTTTAGACATGAAAAAACAGGCTTTTCAGCTTTTCGACGTATTCGTTTCAATCCTTTGTTTAATGGATAATGGCTTTAGACTGTAGCTCCATTAAGGATTTACAGTTATAGACTTTGGTTTCAATCCTTTGTTTAATGGATAATGGCTTTAGACCCCCTTCTTTTAGGACATCGTCACTTTTGCGAAGGTGTTTCAATCCTTTGTTTAATGGATAATGGCTTTAGACATCTCCACCAATACACACATTAGTAGGAAATATGCTAGTTTCAATCCTTTGTTTAATGGATAATGGCTTTAGACTCACTGTCGGAATGTAGAGAAGGCTCTCGAGAGTAGTTTCAATCCTTTGTTTAATGGATAATGGCTTTAGACCCGATCTCCTATTGTTTTTATTGTTAGTTTACCAGTGTTTCAATCCTTTGTTTAATGGATAATGGCTTTAGACTCCTTTATTAGATATAATGACAATATAATCCACTCCGTTTCAATCCTTTGTTTAATGGATAATGGCTTTAGACCTCAACATCCTCTTTCTTCGTGCTATCGCCACACATGTTTCAATCCTTTGTTTAATGGATAATGGCTTTAGACGTCTGCCACTGCCACCCAATGGGTGTCTACTTGTTCGTTTCAATCCTTTGTTTAATGGATAATGGCTTTAGACTATTCACTGGTGCATCATTATTGATATTGTCATTATTGTTTCAATCCTTTGTTTAATGGATAATGGCTTTAGACATCGGAATGATTAATGGAAATGCAGAACCAGCTTAGTTTCAATCCTTTGTTTAATGGATAATGGCTTTAGACTTTTTTAAATCCTTTATTAACTACTATATCATCCATGTTTCAATCCTTTGTTTAATGGATAATGGCTTTAGACAGTGTTACGGCTTAGAATTAGATCCGAAATATTGCGTTTCAATCCTTTGTTTAATGGATAATGGCTTTAGACATGGATGGCGAATGAATTGTTAGAGTGTGTAGATCGGTTTCAATCCTTTGTTTAATGGATAATGGCTTTAGACCTCACTAACGAAGTAATCAGAGCCAGTAGGATTTACGTTTCAATCCTTTGTTTAATGGATAATGGCTTTAGACCTCCTTTCATTATTTGATAATCTTTACATTGATCTTGTTTCAATCCTTTGTTTAATGGATAATGGCTTTAGACTTATATCGAGACCAAGATGAAGAAAAAAGAGTTTTCGTTTCAATCCTTTGTTTAATGGATAATGGCTTTAGACCGCAATGGGTGTGTACTTGTTCTAATGTATTAATATCGTTTCAATCCTTTGTTTAATGGATAATGGCTTTAGACTCATTGATTTTAACTACTTCGGTTATGTCATCAAGTGGTTTCAATCCTTTGTTTAATGGATAATGGCTTTAGACTTGGAAAGTCTAAATCTCTGCGGTGAACTATTGCGGTTTCAATCCTTTGTTTAATGGATAATGGCTTTAGACCTACATAATGACAATATAATCCACTTGCTTTATTTGGGTTTCAATCCTTTGTTTAATGGATAATGGCTTTAGACTAAATAATTGTCATTAATTTGATATATGTTTGAAAAGTTTCAATCCTTTGTTTAATGGATAATGGCTTTAGACTTGAGTAGTATGTGTTACAAACATTGTTTTCTTGTTGTTTCAATCCTTTGTTTAATGGATAATGGCTTTAGACTTTAGAGTAATCACTTTTTTCTAATATATAGCTTGAGTTTCAATCCTTTGTTTAATGGATAATGGCTTTAGACATAATTGGCTTAATGGATAATGCATACGAAGATATTGTTTCAATCCTTTGTTTAATGGATAATGGCTTTAGACTTAATGATTTTTTAAGATCTGCAATTAATAACTTATGTTTCAATCCTTTGTTTAATGGATAATGGCTTTAGACATCTTATAATTATTATTCTGAAAGGAGATTAATAAAGTTTCAATCCTTTGTTTAATGGATAATGGCTTTAGACATTGATTTTGATATAGTGATTTTATCTTTATTCTAAGTTTCAATCCTTTGTTTAATGGATAATGGCTTTAGACGGTTATTAATATTGTTATTAAATCCATTACAACGCCGTTTCAATCCTTTGTTTAATGGATAATGGCTTTAGACACATCTAAAAATACACAAAACTAAATGAGAGAGGATGTTTCAATCCTTTGTTTAATGGATAATGGCTTTAGACTTCGTATGTGGTTTATTATGGATTTATAGACCAAAATGTTTCAATCCTTTGTTTAATGGATAATGGCTTTAGACTAATTGATTGATTTAGTATTGATTATAGAGGTTAATGTTTCAATCCTTTGTTTAATGGATAATGGCTTTAGACATAATCAAAATCAATCAAAATCTAACATAAAAAAGAGTTTCAATCCTTTGTTTAATGGATAATGGCTTTAGACTTTTTATATTAGAAAAAATTTGTAAGTAATTATTTTCGTTTCAATCCTTTGTTTAATGGATAATGGCTTTAGACTCAACAAAGTATACTATCTTATTTGTAATGATTAGTTTCAATCCTTTGTTTAATGGATAATGGCTTTAGACTATTTGCCAGATTAATGGCAGTGACTGAACTTGATAGTTTCAATCCTTTGTTTAATGGATAATGGCTTTAGACTATGTTTAATATTTAATAGGAGGGAATTATGAAAAAGTTTCAATCCTTTGTTTAATGGATAATGGCTTTAGACCATTTTGCATATTCCATATCTATTGTGTTAGATATAGTTTCAATCCTTTGTTTAATGGATAATGGCTTTAGACATTTAACACATCTTCTCTCTTTGTGTATGAGATATAAGTTTCAATCCTTTGTTTAATGGATAATGGCTTTAGACCATCATTAAATGAAACTTCCATATTACTATTTACACAGTTTCAATCCTTTGTTTAATGGATAATGGCTTTAGACATATATAAAGAGATATACAAGTCAAATATATTAAAAGTTTCAATCCTTTGTTTAATGGATAATGGCTTTAGACTGATATATGTTTGAAAATAACATACAAATATGACCAGTTTCAATCCTTTGTTTAATGGATAATGGCTTTAGACAGAGAAAAACATGACTTAATGACAGATGATGAGATGTTTCAATCCTTTGTTTAATGGATAATGGCTTTAGACATTGAGAACATGTATGATTATAATCATTATTTTAAGTTTCAATCCTTTGTTTAATGGATAATGGCTTTAGACAAAGCAATGTCGGCAATAAAACTGATAGAAAACTTAGTTTCAATCCTTTGTTTAATGGATAATGGCTTTAGACACCGTGATTATACATTGAGAATGGCAGGTCACGACTGTTTCAATCCTTTGTTTAATGGATAATGGCTTTAGACAGGAAATGATGAATAGACAAAAGTATCTTGATATGGGTTTCAATCCTTTGTTTAATGGATAATGGCTTTAGACTTCCTATACTGGCAGGTGGACTTGATAGAATTGTTGGTTTCAATCCTTTGTTTAATGGATAATGGCTTTAGACACTTTGTCATTCATTGCCTTTTTTAGATTCTTATTAGTTTCAATCCTTTGTTTAATGGATAATGGCTTTAGACATCGATTCAAAAACAAAAACAACTATTTATACCAATGTTTCAATCCTTTGTTTAATGGATAATGGCTTTAGACACAAAAGTTGACATAGTTATGGACTTTACGATCTTTGTTTCAATCCTTTGTTTAATGGATAATGGCTTTAGACAATTCATATTGTCGCCATAATACGAAAAAGGAATGAGTTTCAATCCTTTGTTTAATGGATAATGGCTTTAGACACCTCCGTGCAAAATTGGTGCTGAATAAACAAAACAGTTTCAATCCTTTGTTTAATGGATAATGGCTTTAGACTTAATTATTGACTTGATTTACTCTCTCTCTACTCTAGTTTCAATCCTTTGTTTAATGGATAATGGCTTTAGACTTAATGATTTTTTAAGATCTGCAATTGATATTTTGTGTTTCAATCCTTTGTTTAATGGATAATGGCTTTAGACTCTTTATCAGATAAGTTTAATCCTTTACAGTTTTCGTTTCAATCCTTTGTTTAATGGATAATGGCTTTAGACTTTATTATCTTTGATCATTTTGTTATTTTCTTGAAGTTTCAATCCTTTGTTTAATGGATAATGGCTTTAGACACAAGAGTTTGATGAATTTGTAACAGAATGGTTTGAGTTTCAATCCTTTGTTTAATGGATAATGGCTTTAGACCAATATTTTATGTATAGACCTCTTTGTGATTATTTAGGTTTCAATCCTTTGTTTAATGGATAATGGCTTTAGACCTCGGCGTTTCAATTCGGCGCGCAGTGCGTCTTTTTGTTTCAATCCTTTGTTTAATGGATAATGGCTTTAGACTTTTTAAAATCCTTTATTAATTACTATATTATCCATGTTTCAATCCTTTGTTTAATGGATAATGGCTTTAGACCTGGAATATCATCATCTAATATATCACCATTGTCATGTTTCAATCCTTTGTTTAATGGATAATGGCTTTAGACTAAATAATTGTCATTAATTTGATATATGTTTGAAAAGTTTCAATCCTTTGTTTAATGGATAATGGCTTTAGACCGACATGGATATTCCAGAAGATGAAATTATTCCAGAGTTTCAATCCTTTGTTTAATGGATAATGGCTTTAGACTGCGTGGGGGCAAACTATAGTCCTATTGCAGTGTTAGTTTCAATCCTTTGTTTAATGGATAATGGCTTTAGACTTCTATCAATTCATAGTGTTCTCTCAATTCAATTTTGTTTCAATCCTTTGTTTAATGGATAATGGCTTTAGACTTATATTTACTTCTATTTTATGATAATATTCATCAGTTTCAATCCTTTGTTTAATGGATAATGGCTTTAGACCTCACTAACGAAGTAATCAGAGCCAGTAGGATTTACGTTTCAATCCTTTGTTTAATGGATAATGGCTTTAGACACCGCTTTTAGTGATGCAAGTGACACAAAGTTCTAGTTTCAATCCTTTGTTTAATGGATAATGGCTTTAGACTTGTGTCGCATATAGGATATTATGAATTTATTGATAGTTTCAATCCTTTGTTTAATGGATAATGGCTTTAGACTAATGATTTTGAAAATCTAATCAATAATGCAGATTTGTTTCAATCCTTTGTTTAATGGATAATGGCTTTAGACTTTTTTGCCTTTGTTTGAGTTTTGACGTGTTTTTGTGTTTCAATCCTTTGTTTAATGGATAATGGCTTTAGACTTAATGATTATATGATTACGATCATTAGAATAGTTAGTTTCAATCCTTTGTTTAATGGATAATGGCTTTAGACTGAGAGAAAAACATGACTTAATGACAGATGATGAGATGTTTCAATCCTTTGTTTAATGGATAATGGCTTTAGACCCAGCACCATCATGTCTGCATTAACGACAATTGGTGTTTCAATCCTTTGTTTAATGGATAATGGCTTTAGACTTAGATAATCGATATATTGCCATAAAATGACACGATGTTTCAATCCTTTGTTTAATGGATAATGGCTTTAGACTTTGTTTGTTTGTTAATCTCTCAAAGAATTTTAAGTCGTTTCAATCCTTTGTTTAATGGATAATGGCTTTAGACACCATTATTTTATTTAATTTTAATAATACTGTTTTTGTTTCAATCCTTTGTTTAATGGATAATGGCTTTAGACAGTCATTAAATCCTTAAAACCTAGGATTTGATCCATGTTTCAATCCTTTGTTTAATGGATAATGGCTTTAGACTTCACTGTTGGGATGTATAGAAGGCTCTCGAGCGTGGTTTCAATCCTTTGTTTAATGGATAATGGCTTTAGACATAATGATTTTGAAAATCTAATCAATAATGCAGATTTGTTTCAATCCTTTGTTTAATGGATAATGGCTTTAGACCTGTTTTCTTATTTTTTACAGTAATCGTATTATTTTGTTTCAATCCTTTGTTTAATGGATAATGGCTTTAGACTTTTCAGTTTTTTCAATTTCGATGTTTTCAATTTTTGTTTCAATCCTTTGTTTAATGGATAATGGCTTTAGACTCGATAGTATTATTGAACTCATGGAAAGAATGGCAGGTTTCAATCCTTTGTTTAATGGATAATGGCTTTAGACACCTCCGCTCTATCCTGACATCTGAATGGAAAAAGCGTTTCAATCCTTTGTTTAATGGATAATGGCTTTAGACTTATTTATTATCGGAACTCACTATGATGATGAATTAGTTTCAATCCTTTGTTTAATGGATAATGGCTTTAGACTTGTGTCGCATATAGGATATTATGAATTTATTGATAGTTTCAATCCTTTGTTTAATGGATAATGGCTTTAGACTATTAAATCCCATATTATCAATAAGTTTCATGAAGTGTTTCAATCCTTTGTTTAATGGATAATGGCTTTAGACGAAATATGTTTATAACATAAGACGATCCTCCTTAGAGTTTCAATCCTTTGTTTAATGGATAATGGCTTTAGACTCACTAAAACATGGACGGCGTTTTTTTCTATTTTAGTTTCAATCCTTTGTTTAATGGATAATGGCTTTAGACTGATCGCTTGTTACCTTATTATCTGTTTCTATTTTCGTTTCAATCCTTTGTTTAATGGATAATGGCTTTAGACATCGAAAAAAAGCATGACATGAAAAAACTCATTGCGTTTCAATCCTTTGTTTAATGGATAATGGCTTTAGACACTATGATGATGAATTACAAGAGTTTGATGAATTTGGTTTCAATCCTTTGTTTAATGGATAATGGCTTTAGACAAACTTGTAATCATTTAGTTTGGTAATTGATGTTTGTTTCAATCCTTTGTTTAATGGATAATGGCTTTAGACGAACTCCATAATATTCAGATTTTCCTGTTTTGGTATGTTTCAATCCTTTGTTTAATGGATAATGGCTTTAGACCACGCGAAATTGCACCGCTGACCTATCTTCAATTTTTGTTTCAATCCTTTGTTTAATGGATAATGGCTTTAGACTATGTCTCACTCTGTCGGTTCGACATATACCACGAGTTTCAATCCTTTGTTTAATGGATAATGGCTTTAGACCCATATTATCAATAAGCTCCATAAAATCAAAATCTAGTTTCAATCCTTTGTTTAATGGATAATGGCTTTAGACAAACTTGTAATCGTTTAGTTTGGTAATTGATGTTTGTTTCAATCCTTTGTTTAATGGATAATGGCTTTAGACTGAATAATCAAACCTTTATAATTCAAGACTATTAAGTTTCAATCCTTTGTTTAATGGATAATGGCTTTAGACAGAAGTTTTTCACTGTTGGAATGTAGAGAAGACTTTGTTTCAATCCTTTGTTTAATGGATAATGGCTTTAGACGTGCATAATTGAAAACCCCCAACGCCGTCCAGTTTGTTTCAATCCTTTGTTTAATTGATAATGGCTTTAGACGATTTAGACCAACAACCTAATGAGATATGGAGATTAGTTTCAATCCTTTGTTTAATGGATAATGGCTTTAGACTCGTATGTGGTTTATTATGGATTTATAGACCAAAATGTTTCAATCCTTTGTTTAATGGATAATGGCTTTAGACGTGAATAATCAAACCTTTATAATTCAAGACTATTAAGTTTCAATCCTTTGTTTAATGGATAATGGCTTTAGACATTAGTTAGTGATCTTATTAATAGTGGTGAATATCTGTTTCAATCCTTTGTTTAATGGATAATGGCTTTAGACACAATAAAGGATAAGAAATTATTTGATTATGTTGTTGGTTTCAATCCTTTGTTTAATGGATAATGGCTTTAGACAAAAAGGAATGATAAGTCAACAAAAATATTAACAGCGTTTCAATCCTTTGTTTAATGGATAATGGCTTTAGACGCGATTTGGGCTGTAAGTAACAATTTTGCAGTCAAATAGCTCAAATTTTCAGCAAGAGATATTTGGCAATAAGTAGCTTGAACAACGGTAAATCGTAGCATAAATCACCTCTCAGATTATTCCTAAGCACTTACATATCAGTCGGTTATGTAAGCAATTTATTGATTCTTAAATAAATTCGTTTCAGACTTGTATCAAAAGTCTAAAACTAACACTCTATATATAAGTCAAAGATAAGTTTCAGTATAACTTTGTCAATAGAAAAGTTAGGAAAAGCAAAGATTTTTATAAGTGCAATCTTGGCACTTCAAATTATTTTTAGTTCCGTTAGGGAAATAGCATTTATTTAGAATATCGAAAATATCATTAATGATAGTAATACAGTTTTCTTTATCTTTTTGGGTTATCTCTATTTCTTTAAGCAGGTTCTTAGATCTTACATATACCAAGAAGGCTTTGTTCACGGAACAATTATAGTTTTCTTCGATAAGTAAGGAGTAGGCAACTTGCTGATTTTTGAGTGTTTTAAAAAGTTTCTCTTCATAAACAGCAAACTTATAATCCAAAGAAGCCTTTGTGTTGTCTTCAAATGTAAGTACTTCGTCCATTCTTCCCACCAGATGAAGTTTATCGGAGCTAAGGTAAACATCTATTTCTTTATCCACACAGCCAATAGTTTTTCTTAAGTAATCCTTATTTCTCACCATTTTCAGTTCATGAATATCTCTTCCCTTATTGACTAAGTATCTCTCATGTTCATGTTGAGAGATATCGAGAACATTCATATAATAGATGAATCGTGGGCAATAGAGATATTCTATAATCTCGGAAGCGGTGATATAAACAAAGTTATTCATAAGAAGAGAGCCTTAATTTCGTCAGTAACAAGATCTTTATCAAAGGCAATACCAAGCAGAATAGATTTATCAAAATCATCTTTGGAAATGGGGAAAATATAGACTTTATCATTTTCTTGATCAATTAAATCATCGATATGTAGTGAAAGATCTTTTAGTTCGGTTTGGTTTATATCTCCGAGAAAACAGGATAATTGCACGCGGTATAAACCAAATTGCTGACATAACTTAGCTACTTTTGTTCGCGATCTGGTTATTGAAATATCATAAAGGATCCAAGTTAACATTAGTAATCCTCCCTCTTCCCTATCAACCAATTAGCAAAAGCGTGGGCATCAGCAAGAATAGTATCAACTCTTTTTGTATTCTTATTTCTATACCTGATTGTGTCGTCAAAGAAGTTAGTTATTTCAAGAATAATCGTCTTTTTACACTCATCATTCAAAAGGATTCCTTTGCCGGAATCAACAAAACCTTCGATCGGTAATTTATGTCGCGAAAAGAGATAAAATACCGGTTCGTCACAAAAGATGCGATAGGGTTCAATAAAATCAAAGACTAATGATTTCTTATTATAATTATCCTTATGGAGAAGTCCGATAAAGGGGTCTAATCCGGCAATAAGCAGAGCCTTTTCTATTTTGGAATACAGTACACCGTAAGAGTAATTAAGCACAGCATTAAAGGGGTCTAAGGCTGGTCTGGTGCTTCTTCCGGAGAAGGTAAATTTATCAGGGATCAAGAGGCTCAAAGCTTTGAAGTATTGCTTAGAGATATTCCCTTCATAAGCCATAATAGTGTTATCAGAAACACTTAAAGGAGCATTTACAGCTTTTATTTTACCAATAGTAACCTCCATTGATTCTAATAGCTTAGCAAATTCCTCTTCATCTCGATCTCGTTTAGATAGCAGTTTTTTGATAAAGTCTAATTGATTCTGAGCTTTAGTAAGAATCCACTCCTTAATTATTGGTAAACCTTCATCTTTCATGTCTATTTCCAATAACCGTCTTCTGATAAAGGTGGTGGAACCAAGTCGCGGAAACCAGACACGCCCAATAGGATTTCCAAAATTATCCAAGAATACAATGTCAATGTTATTATCTAATGCCAATTGAATAGCATCTGTTGAGATTGTAGCAGAGTTAGAAATCACTATGGAAGAGATCTTCTTAGGTGAAATTACTTTCTTTACTTCATCTATTTTTACTTGAAACATTCCATCTTTCTTCTGCAGAAATGTTCCGTAGGTGTTTAAGAATAGTTGCATTAGAACACTAAATCCTCTTGTTTAATATCTCTTTTAAAACCGGTATTTTTATCATAATAGAGAGAGAGGTTGTCTTTATCTATAGTGATAAGTTCATCTTGGTTATTAAGAGCAAATCTTTTAGGAACTGAAACAATATATTGCGACATTTTTCTTCTAATATCTTTTATTTTAACTATTCTGGTGAATTTATCTGCATACTCTCTATTCACAACTTCATCCAAATCTTTAAGAAGTTTTTCTGCTTCCTCATTAATGCAAATATAGAAAGATGCATTGGGAATATCTTTTATCAGAACAAAACCGTCATCTCCTGCAAGTAAATCATCGTAATTAAGTTTATGAATATAATCAAGTAGATTTTCCGACGTCGAATTATCAATATAATCATAAATATGTTGGTAATATTGATTAGAAAGCTCCCAAAACTTATTTTCCGAAATTATCTCAGTTCCCAATATGTTTTTAGTTGGACTGATAAGATGTTTATCATAGATGAAACTCCAATAAGCAATACCATTGGCTGAGATTAATTCAAACAGAATCACTTCGCCTTTGTTAGCCTTTTTATTGTTTCTATTACATCTCCCACAAGCTTGGAAAATTGAATCAAGTGGAGCTAAATCACGATAGACAAAATCAAAGTCGATATCGACACCCGCTTCTACTAATTGGGTCGAAACTACAATTTTGTTCTGATTGTGTGCCTGAATATCTTTAATAATCTGTAGCCTTTGCCATGGCACAATATTAGTAGAGAGATAGAGAACTTCTTTATCTAACTCTGCATCTTGCAAAACCTCATATAGCTTCAAAGAAGCACTTACACTGTTCAGGATAATCAGCTGTGAACAATTTGAATCAGCTTTTTCTAAAATAAGATCTACCAATTCTGACATATCTATTTTCTGTGCCAGGTTAGAACAATTCAAAGTGATTCTATCCATTAATTGAAAATAGTGCTGATGTTTATCTGTCAATTCTATAATCTCTTGTTTGGCAGTAGAGAAGATTAAGGGCATAGTTGCTGTGGTCAAGATGAAGTCTATGTTGAATAAAATTGAACATTTCTTTAAAACTTGATTTATCAAAAGCCAATATTTCGTCGGGATATTTTGTACTTCATCTAAAATAATCACACTATTCACCAAATTAGAAAGCTTAATTAAATGCTTATTTTTATTGGTAATTAGTGTATAGAGGATTTGATAAAAGGTAGTTACGACAAATTCAGACTCCCAGTTTTCAATGAGAAACTTACTCTCTCCTTCATCTAGTTCAATGTTAGAGATATAGCTGTAATCGACCAAATGATGTTGCTTCAATAAGATAGAACTATTGCTCATTATCTCATTAAACTTCAAAAGTTCTTCTAAGACATTAGCATTTTGTTCAATAATACTGGTAAAGGGAAGTGCGTAAATAACTCTTTTCTTTCCCTGTTTAGCCTTAATCTTTAAAGCTATATTAACAGCATTAAGAGTTTTACCTAAGCCGGTAGGAAGATTGATCGAAACTATTTTTTCATCTATGCTATTAATTTTATCAGCTGTCTCTGAAAATGAATCTTTGCGTGCTAAGTTTATTGCAGATAGATTGCTAGCAGGCTTACCAAACTTTTTCTCTTTATAGATAGCAACTAAATCAGATTTCCAGGTAGAGAACTCTACCTTCACCTGATCATGTTGTTGTTTCAGAATGGCTGACTTCTTATCAGCATAAATCAAGATAGAAAAAAGGTAGTTATATATATAGTAATATTCATCAGTAATTTGCTTATAATCTCTTCTGTTAAGGTTATCTATTTCGCCATATTTTGCTTTTAAGCTAAGAAAGTTAGCATAACTAAAAAAGCCGAGATAAGGTAAATAATCAACAAAAGTTTGATTTAGATAAGCATAATCTAACTTGGCACTCCCATCACCTGCTGACCGGTAATTTTGAGAAGTGCGTGGCGATTTTAAATCTCCATGGTGAGAATAGACTAAATTAAAGCCTAAGAAAGAATCTAATGAAGAGTATCCCTTTTCTCGCAACAGATAATATACCCAGTGAGCCGAAACAATAGCATGGTGATACTCTTTATAGGGGTTGCCTAATAACTTATTCTGGAAATCAGGATGTGCCTTGCCCAAGTCGTGCATAAACAAGACACAATCCATAATTTCCTGAAATTCAAGATAAATATCATTGCTTAACAATTGGTTAAGTCCAATCACCTTAACTTGAGTAAGGTGATCAATTAAATCTATGTTTGGATGAGAAAGCACTCTACATGACACAGATATTTACCTCTAAATCAGTAATAGCTAAATATTCTGTTACTTTTGCTTTGATAGGCTTTCCACTGGTGCTGTAGAGAAACTCCCTATATTCAGTAACAACTCTATCATTCTGCATTTCATTAGGCATTACAGACTTCTGTATCTTATTATTATCTGTAAAATCTATATCTTGCAGTTGCTCTTTTCCTATCATTGAGCTTATTAAAAGATAGTTATCACTTGTTCTCTTACTATAAACATATTCTCCAATATAATTATAGTCAGCCAGACACTGTGCACTACCCAAAGCTAAAGTATAAACTGAAGCATGATTAATTAAGTTGTTTCTTGCCTTTTCATAAATAGCTTGATCCTGATGCGTGAAATAGACCCGATAACAAGGTTTTTTGACAAACTCATAGTTAATCTGTCGCTTGACACCCACAGGCATCGTCAATGCAGAGATTGAAGAAGCTTTTACTCCGTTAATTTGCATTATTATTTTATTTACAGGTGCTGTAAGTTGCACTGAAATCATCGCTTTATCAACGCCAAATGACTCCGGATTCTCTTCTTTGGAAATCCCTATCAAAGCACCAATAATACCGGTCAGAACCGTTCGTGGAGGTACCACAAAAGTAGTTGGTGACATATTGGTGAAATACTTCCTAAAGTGAGCATAATCACCAAATATATCAAAGACTAATATAGTTTTCATCATGAACCCCCTTTAGAGTTCTAACTTCTTATACTGAAAATCTATTCCTTCTGTCTTGAATCTTGCATCAATAATCATCTCAATTGCTTCTATTTTATCCGCATGTTGTTTAAGAAGTTTAGACAGTCGAGAAAAGTCTATAGTAAAATCTTCTGGGTCACGAAGTTGTTCATCTCTTTTATCACTTTTAAGTGTGATGTATTTATCTAATTCACCAATAAAGAAGTTTGGTTGACTATAAGAGATATTCAAAAGTAAGCGTGGCATATGCTCCATTTTAGATCTGGAGATTAAGTTTTTTGTTCCCCACCACATTGATTTTAACAGCATTCTGTGATCTTCATCTGTAAGCTTTGTTTCTTTAGCTGCATTTTCATTAACTACACCATAGAAAGCGATAAGCGAATAAGGTAAAACATACTCTTCTCTAAAGGTCTGTTGCTCTGCCCCAACTTTAGCAGCAAATGCTCCGGTTCCTTTTATATATTTCAATTCAACTGCGTGCAGTGATTGGCCCATTTTAAATTGAACAGGTCCGGTAAAAGTGATAGAAGCTTTTTCTAAAGGAAGCACTCCACCAAATAATCGTATATCAATACATCTTTTGATTACCTCATCTTTATCATCATTGAAATCTTTTGCTCGTTCAATTCCTGTTTTGATACCCTTTCCCTTATCAGAAGGAGTAGTTTTGACAAAAACATCGAACTTATTATCGTTTTCGCCATTATGCCCCATGTAGTCAATTAAATAATCTCTGACAGTTCTTTTTAATCTAACATCAGTAACGATATTCTTTTTAGATTCTTCATCAATGCGTGGCTTATTTTCATCAGCCGGATCTCCATTAGGGTTGGCATTAGTTACATCATAGAGAAACAACATCTCTTTTCTTGTTTTAATCATGATTAATCCTCCTCGTTTGTATTATCTTTTATTCTGAATTTGTTTTCCAAGGTCATACCTGTTGTGAAGTAAAAGCTTATCTCGTCATTTGAAAGATCTTCTAACTTGGCTGTTAACAGAATCTCCGAAATAAGCGATTCTAATTTTCTAAAATAGTTCTTTCCATATTGCTCCAACTTTTCAATAATCTGGGGTAACAGTTTTCTTAGGTAAGCTGGGGAAAGTTTTAAAGAGTTGAGCTGTTTTCTGAAAGGAGTTGCCTTTCTATCTTGATATTGAATATTAAGTAATTTCTGTGTTAACACGCCTAATAAGAAGCTAGCTCTTTTAGCATCAGAGTTTAAAAACTCATCATACTCGGTTAAAAATTCTGCATACACTTCATCCATAATAACCTCCGTTATTTTTTTTGTTCCTAAATCAATAAGTTGTAAATAATGTAAGAAATAGATAATATTGATCATCTTTTCTATATCATAAAGTAGAAAATCTTCATTACTCCATTTTCTTCGGAAAATAGACATGAATCGTTCAATTATCATTTTATACGAGACCTTTTCTTGCCTAAAGATACTTCCCACAAGCTCTAAGAAGACTTTACTGTAATCTCCATAAATTTTACTTTTTATAGGCACGAATACCTTTAGATTCTCAAACATAAATTTTAGGTTAGCCAATTCTCCTTTGGCATATAAACCTTTGAGATTATGGAAAATAGTGAATTTATCGGCCTTCCGCTTAGCTTGATATATCTCTTGAAATTGCGATGGATAAATACCTTCAATATTTAAGAGAAGAGAAAATTTAGCTTGATTTTCCTCCCAAAAGATAAGTGAATAATTTAGTGAGTTTTGGGTTTCTGCTAAAATATCAAGTATCTCTACCTGGTCATTAGAGACAATAGGTTCTGCCCCGTGTTTTAACCTAAATTGACCTATCTTTGATTCATCATAAAAATACTCCATAATATCCTGATTCTGTTCATTAGGTAAGATGAACTCCGGGATTATAAAGTAGTTAAAACCACAAAACCGGTAGTTCATGTGATTCTTAAGAAGATATCTTGCCTGATCTAGTTGCTTTGCACACTTTTGGCAGACTGGATAGTTTTTATAAGCATGTTTGGCATCAAAACCACCGGAAATAGGAGCCAACTCAGTCTTAGCAGCATAAAAATTAAAAGTACTGACGAAACCCCACAGGTTGGGTTTAACTTCCTGACAGATGGAACAAGCTTGATTATGACCTTGCTGATTCTTTTCCACATAATACTTCTCATAAAAGTTCTCTTCCCAATCTTCCAAGATTTTCTCATAATACTCGGATTCACCGATGAATTTATTGTTAAGTCTGATCGTTAAGACATTTAGAGTAGGTTTAGTATTATCAATATTCTTGTTAATCTCCGTGGCAAGTTGAGAAAAGTTGTTTTGTAAATAGTTGTCTAAATTAATCAAAGCCGGATTAACAGCATTTCTCTTAACACTTCTCATGAACTTAGTTGCAGTGTCACTAGGCTTCCATTCATCAGCTGCAAATAAAGAGTCTGATTCTTCAGAAACTTCTATCAGTTCACTAAACTTATTAAGATCAGTTAAGACAGTTGGCACTTTAGGAGTTGCTTGTGCTTTAGCAGCAGCGTAATAGAACCATCTTAAATTGTTTCTTTTAGAATATTGCACAACCTCAGAACCGGTTAGTTCAATACTATCATCTTCATGAACAGTAAAATCAATAACAATGACATCTTCTTTACGATCTGTCAAATCCAAACCATAAGAGTTAGTTTCAATATATTTTTCTTTTGCCTCATCAGGTATATACTTCAGCATTGCATACATCTTATTAATCATCCTACCTCCTTTTTCTGCTAATCATTTTAGTTAGTTTAACTGTTTAAGACTCTTTCTACTATGCCAAACCCGCGGGCAGTCTGTTTGCCCAGTCCCCAGTAGTCCGGAATAGAGAAGTTTACTTTAAAATCTCCGGTAAAGCATAACATTTTGACGTTTTTATAATTTACAAATTTTTCTTGAAGAAAGGCATCTATTTGGATAGAATCAAAGTCAGGGATTTCGTAAGAGAAGCCTTTGGCGAGAGTTTTGAGATTACCTTTTAGAATATCTTTAAGAATTAATTGTTTATCAAATTTGTCGGCATTCAGGTATTTCAAGTGATTTTCCTGATTTAGAGCCATATAAGGGGAGATAAATTGGTAGTAATTAAAGTCAGTTTGTTGATATATTTCCACATCGAACGAGAATATTTCTTTCTCATTAAGGTCATAAACCTTTGTGCCAATGGTCATTTCATCAGTTATGAAGAAAACCTCTTTTAAAACCTCGATACCTTCTTCCATGGCGATAAGAGCCGGATTACCATCAAATAGACGATACTGTATTTTAGGGAATTTATAACAAAATCCTCCCCCGGGTAGATGGTTGTGTAGCATGGTTTTATCCGGAAAGCTACTGGCAAAATATCCTCTCACTTTGGCGATATCTCTAACATCTAACTTCACATCATTAAATTTCAATATCACATACTTCATCAGAACCTCCTCTGATAAATCAAATAAAGTGTTAGTATAGTTTTGTTGTCAAGTTTATTATTAATATTTATATTTATTTAAAGAAGAGAGAGTAAAGGTTTTAGCAATGCTAACGCGAATTGGTGCGGTTTACAAGGCTTATTTATTTGTTTAATAGTTGGGATTATAAATGAAAAAGAGCAAATAAAGGAAAAGATATTTCGCCATTGCCTAAGTCCCCTACTTACTATAGTGCCAACTTTGAATGATTTTGTCCGGGTTCTTGTTTTTATTTTGTATAAGTTGCCCCTATTAGATAAATCTAATAGGCTGCTATTAAATCTTCGTATATGTTATATTAGTCTAACAATAGCCATTAAGGTAGAGAAGAAAATATCATCATATTTTTACCTTACCTTCCCCTTGGGACATTAGAGGGTAGCTCGATGAGTTCTCGCATAATGAACGAGATGAGAGTAAGCTTCCCATGAGCCATGAGCAATTGTAAGACATAATACATAGAACACTGATGACGCAGATGAAACAGATTAAAACAGATTAAGATAGATACGGAGCCTTTTCACTGGGGCTGTGGCCTATCCGTCCGTATTCATTCACCTACGAAGGAGGGTAATCTCAATCTCTTGCTGTCAGCAAGATTTGTCTCTATCCCTTTGCAAGAGATAGATTTAATACGGACGAGCCGTCCGCAATCCCAGCTAAAGTCGCCCAGAAAGACCTCACCCCGTTAGTGAAATACACTGCCCTGTGCCGTCCACATGAGGGGAATAAAGACCACACCCCGCCGAAATTCGGCATCCACCTTCGCTAAAGCTTCGGAGGATAGACTCCCTCTCCGGAAACTTTCTTGGAAAGTGAAGAGGGCAATTAAGAAGCTCCGTATTAGTCTTAATCTTTCTTCTTCTTTCTTCTCTGTGCTTTCGGTGTCTTCAGTGGCTAAAAAAGAGGACACCCACAAGGGGCATCTCTACATTCAATTATCATTGCGATACATTCTCCGAAGCTACTAAAGTGAAGGGCAAAGCAATACCGCGATTTTTCACTTTTCACTTTTCTTTCTTATCCGTAGCTAAAAGGAAAGAGCGGAAAACATTCCGCTCTTAATTATATCAGTGAGAGGGCAGAAAATATTCTGCCCTTACATTATTTCTTAGAACTATTAAGTTGGATTACTTCTCCATCACGTTTCAGATACCGATGAGTATTGATAAATTCTTCTAAAGAAGATCTTCCTGTACTCGAATATCCGATAATGAAGTAGAATTGGTTACTACCTTGTTGAGCAATATTTTGATCAGTCCAAGTAAGATTAGCAACATTGGCACGGTACTCATATATGCCTAAAGGATCAGCACATGAGTAGATTAAATATGTCAGGTTGGCTACAGGACTACCGGAAATAGTCTGTGTAATCTCTTCCCAAGTTAATTTCAGGCCGTTGCCTATAATTGTAGCAGCAGGATTTTGGGGAGCGTTTAGAACATTTGGTTGAGCAATAACGAAATTCTCTCTGTACAGCAAATCAGTATAACTACCGGTTGTCATAGTGAGTGTAACATCGTAGAGTCCTGCACTATCATAGATATGAAGCGGATTTCTTTCGATACTTGTATTGCCATCACCGAAATCCCAAAGAATGGTTGTTACAGCATTATCATGACCTTCAGCCTTATTGTTAAACTGAACCTCTGTTCCGGTTGTGCCAAAACGACTAGTCGAACTATACTGCACCAAGTGATGAACATAATTCATTCCGATATCGGCAATAGAGCCATCAGGGTCACGCGCTAAGTTTGGGTTACCTGCATCGATACATGGTGAGTAGATGCTTAGAGCTAAATCATGACCATCCTGCTCGACAAACAGTGGATCAGCATTGATATTACCAATACCGGGAGCTAATCCTTGAGCAAGGGAAATATCGTTGTAGGCAAAGGTTGGGGCTAGTTGTGTTCCTGTAAAGAGTTCGTTAGCTTGAATTACAGCACCCCACATGATATTCTGACTAAAGTAAGGTGAACTGTATTCACCTGTAAGAACAGTGGTATAGCCAAGAATATTGTTATTAAGAATTTGAATATTGCTGATATTACTCATAGCAAAGCAAGATATTGAGTTAGCTAAGCTATTCTCAATATGATTATGCTGAATTTGAGGAAGACAATCGACTTCGGAAAGCTCTATGGCAACTTGGTTATCAAGCAGAGTGTTTCTTTCTATAATAGAACTATTAGTGCCACTAATCTTCAATCCTGTAGCAAAGCCTTCAATGAGAGCATTAGTCAACATAATATTAGTCTGATGATTAAGGGTAAGACCCACACCAATATTTCTACTGGTATTGGTTGTATGTCTGATTCTGATATTAGTTAGAGTAGGAATAGTTTCTTCATTGGCATAGATATTAATACCATCTTTAACGTTTTCAGATTCAAAATCGGTTAAGTTCAAATTAATAAAACCGACACTTTTCAATGCTATAGCATCGGTACGTGAAGTGTTGGTAGTGTGTCTGATTCTGATATTAGTCAAAGTCGGGATTGTTTCCTCTGTTCTAGTTATGTTTTCCAGTAAGATACCTGTAATATAGTCATCTACTTCCACATCATCAATAACAGCTTGAATAAGACCATTTAGCTCAATACCTGTACCACCTAAGGCACGTGAAGTATTGGTAGTGTGTCTGATTCTAATATTGGTAAGAGTTGGGATAGATTCTTCATCAGAATAGATAGAAATACCAGCTTGAACATTCTCTGATTCGAAGTCTGTAACTACTAAATTAACATTTCCCACACTTTTGAGAGCCACTGCTTCAGTACGAGAAGTGTTGGTTGTATGACGAATTCTGATATTAGTAAGAGTTGGGATAGTCTCACCACTTCTGTTGGTATTGTCAAAGCTAATACCTGTAAGATAATCTTCAACAATAACTTCTGTTAGGTGAGGCGAAACAGAGCCAACAAACTCTAAAGCTTTTCCACCCAGCTCACGCGAAGTGTTAGTTGTATGTCGAATTCTGATATTGGTAAGAGTTGGGATAGTATCTTCCCCGGAGTAAATAGAGATACCGTTTGGCACATTTTCTGTTTCAAAGTCAGTAACCACCATATTTACTTTACCTGTTGCTTTAAGTGCCACTGCTTCAGTACGAGAAGTGTTGGTTGTATGGCGAATTCTGATATTGGTAAGGGTCGGAATTGACTCTTCTGTTCTACTTTCATTAATGAAAGAGAGACCTGTACCATAGTCATCAACTTCTAAAGAG